>CBFGOS010000131.1:0-6543 GCA_965650425.1 uncultured Lysobacter sp.
CGATGGCGGGCGGCACGATCGTATGGGTGATGATCAGGACTCCGGCCTCCACTTCGTAGTCCAGCCGCCCATCGACCCCATCGACGGTGGTGACGAATCGGTGGTTGGCGGAATCGTGGCGGACGACCGGCGTGGAATGGGACATGTCGGCTCCTGGGGCTGGTGCGGGGGTCAAGCGTACCGTGGCACCGCACGGGTGACCACGGCGTGCAAGCCGCCCGCCTTCAGCGCAGGAAGGACGGGCTGAGCAAGCGCTCCATGAACACCCGGGCCACCTGCGGCTCCATCAGCAGCATGAACAAGACGCCGTAGATCGCACCCGCCAGGTGGGCGCTGTGGTTGACGTTGTCGGTGCCCTGCCGGTCCATCCAGAACGAATAGCCGACATAGAAGATCGCGTACAGGATGGCCGGCACCGGCAGGAAAAACACGAAGATCAGCGACCACGGCTGCACCAGCACGAACGCGAACAGCACTGCCGACACCGCGCCGGAGGCGCCCAGGCTGCGATAGCGCGCATCGTGCCGGTGCCGCAGGTAGGTCGGCAGGATCGCCACGACAATCGCAGAAAGGTAGAACAGCACGAAGCCCAGGGGCCCGATCAGCTGTCCCACGACCTGTTCGATCACCCGCCCGAAGAAGAACAGGGTGATCATGTTGAACAGCAGGTGCTGCCAGTCGGCATGGATGAAGCCATGCGTCACCAGCCGCTCGTACTGGTGCTTGCGGTCGATCGCCGGCGGCCAGAGGATCAGCCGCTCCAACAGCCGGGGCCGCTCAAAGGCCAGCCACGACACCAGCACCGTTACCGCGATCAGGGCAAACGTCAGCATGCGGTCAGCTCGCCGCGCGGTAGTTGTCCACCACCGGGTAGCGGCGCGCGTACCAGCCGAACGCCATTGCCGCCACCAGCGCGAACCCGGCAAAGAAGAACATCAGGAACGCCGTCTCGCTGAGTCCGGTTTGCGCGATCTGCCCGGTCACCGTGTTGTTGCGCACCGCGGCGTTGGACAGCAGCACCCACAGGTTGCCGATGGTGGTGGTGAGGTTCCAGAAGCTCATCACCACGCCCTTCATCGACAACGGCGCCTGGCTGTAGGCGAACTCCAGCCCGGTGGCCGACACCAACACCTCGCCAAACGTCAGCAGCGCGTAGGGCAGCACCTGCCACACGATGGACATCGGCGTGCCGCCGTCCATCTTCAGCTGGATCAGGCCAATCACGATCCAGGCCAGGCCGCTGAAGGCGATGCCCGCGGTCATGCGGCGCAGCGCGGTCGGCTCCATGCCGAAACGGCGCAGCGCCGGATACAGCACCAGGTTGTTGAAGGGGATCAGGATCATCACCAGCGCGGGGTTCAAGGCCTGCATCTGCGAGGCCACGAACCACTCCGGCTTCGCCATCGCATTGCCCTGGATGACCCAGGTGGAGGCCTTCTGGTCGAACAGGGAGTGGAACGGCGTGACCAGGGCAAAGATCACCAGCAGGCGCAGCACGCTGCGCACGCCGGCGATGGCGGCGTCGGGATGCACGCCACGCGCGCGGTCCAGCTGCAACCACGCACCGCCGCCGACACCGGCCACCAGAACGACCAACGCCAGGCAGAAGGTGATGACGAAGCCGAAGCCCTTCGGCCACCAGGCGACCAACCCCAGCGCCGACAGCGCCCAGCCCAGCAGCATGCCCACCGCGACCGCGACACCGGCAAAGGCCAACGCCCGGCCCGGTGCGCCCTCGCCCTCGCGCTGCGTATTGAGCGCGGTGCGGATCACGTTGCCGAACGAGTTGGGATCACGCGTGCGCGCCGGCGGCACCATTACGTACTTCTTGCGGCCCAGCCACAGCACGAAGGTGGCGATGAACATCAGCAGGCCCGGGATGCCGAACGCCACGCTGGGACCGTAGTTCTTCAGGAACAGCGGCATCAGCAGCGATGCGAACAGCGAGCCGAAGTTGATGATCCAGTAGAAGGCGTCGAACACCACCTTCGCCAGCTTCTCGTTGGACTTGTCGAACTGGTCGCCCACGAACGAGGCCACCAGCGGCTTGATGCCACCCGCGCCGAGCGCGATGAGGCCAAGTCCGGTGAAGAAACCCGCCCGGTTCTCCTCGAAGACGGCGAGACAGGCGTGGCCGGCGCAGTAGATCAGGCTGAACCACAGGATGGTGTTGTACTTGCCGAAGAAGCGGTCGGCCAGGTAGCCGCCGAGCAGCGGGAAGAAGTACACCCCGATCATGAACTCATGCATCAGGTCCTTGGCCGCCAGCTCGCGCTCGCTGCCGGCCGTGATGTGCTGCAGCAGCAGGCCGGTGATCAGGAACTGCACCAGGATGTTGCGCATCCCGTAGAAGCTGAAGCGTTCGCAGCCTTCATTGCCGATGATGTAGGGAATCTGCCGCGGCATGCGGCCGGTGCCGGTGGCGGCAACGGTGCTGGTGGTGGACGACATCAAGCGACCCTGTTTCATGCAAAGGGGGCAAGACTAACCCATCGGAGGGGGGCGATTCTCCCTCCTCCCCTGTTCATTTTGCCGTTGGCCACTGCAGGTCAAATCCAGCCGGCGCCCGGTGCGCGCCTGCCCGCGAACGTCACGACGTGGCCCTCCTGCCCCCCTCCATGACGTCCAGCAGGGTCTACGCGTGCGCCCACCACTTACCATCGGCGATTGCCTTGCCCATGGACCCGTTGCATGACCCGATCGCCGTTGCTCGCCGCCCTCCTCGCCTGCCTGACCGCGACCGCCACGGCCGCGCCCGCCGACGACCTGGTGACCGTCTCCGAGCGCTCCGGCTTCATTCGCACTGGCCGCTTCGACGAAGTCATCCGCCTGTGCGAGGCGTTCGCCCGGGCCTACCCCGCCGCGGTGCGCTGCGAGTCGTTCGGGACCACGCCTGAAGGCCGGCCGATGCAGGTGCTGGTGGTGTCGAAGGCCGGCGCCTTCACTCCCGAGGCCGCACGCGCAAAAGGGCTGCCGGTGACCCTGATCCAGGGCGGCATCCATGCGGGCGAGATCGACGGCAAGGATGCGGGCTTCCTCGCACTCCGACAGATGCTGGACGGCGAGGCTGGCAAGGGCGCGCTGGACAAGCAGGTGCTGCTGTTCGTGCCTGTGTTCAATGTCGATGGCCACGAGCGGTTCGCGCGCTGGAACCGTCCAAACCAGCGTGGCCCGGAGGAGATGGGCTGGCGAACCACGGCCCAGAACCTCAACCTCAACCGCGACTACGTCAAGGCGGACACGCCGGAGATGCAGGCGATGCTGGCGCTGGTGAACCGCTGGGATCCGCTGGCCTACGTGGACCTGCATGTCACCGACGGCGCCAAGTTCGAGCACGACGTGTCGATCCAGGTGGAGCCGGTGCACGGGGGTGACGCAGGCCTGCGCAAGATCGGCACGGAGTTCCGGGACGGCGTGATCGCCGCACTGGCCAAGCAGGGTTCGCTGCCGTTGCCGTTCTACCCGTCGTTCGTCGAGAACGACAATCCGGCGTCGGGCTTCGTCGATGGCGTCCCGCCGCCCCGGTTCTCGCAGGGCTACATCGCCCAGCGCAATCGGCTAGGCATGCTGGTCGAAACGCATTCCTGGCGCGAATACCCGCACCGGGTGAAGGTCACCCGCAACACCATCCTCTCGGTGCTGGACCTGGTGGCGAGCCATGGGCGGCACTGGCAGGCGGAAGTGCGGGCCGCCGATGCCCGTGCCACTGCGCTTGCCGGACAGCCGGTCGCCCTGGACTACAAGGCCACGGACAAGGTTCGGACGATCGCCTACCGCGGCTACGCCTATACGCGCACGCCGTCAGAGGTGTCAGGCGCGCTGATGACCCGGTACGACGAGACAACGCCGCAGATCTGGCACCTGCCCCTGCGCGATGAGGTGGTGCCGTCCTTGTCCCTGCCGGCGCCCCGGGCGGGCTACCTGATACCCAGCGCGCACGCCGCCATGGTGGCGCGCCAGCTGGACGTGCACGGCATCGAGTACCGCCGCCTGGACGCGCCCCTTGCGCAAGCCGCGGGGCAGGCATTCCGGGCCACCAGCACGGAGACAGGCAAGGGCTCGGTCGAGGGACACCAGCGCCTAACGCTTCAGGGCAACTGGGCCAACGAGCGCATCGACATCCGTGCCGGCGCACTCTTCGTGCCCATCGCCCAGCCCCGGTCGCGGCTGGTGATGGCGCTGCTTGAACCGCAGGCGCCGGATTCCATCGCGGCCTGGGGCGGATTCAACAACGCCTTTGAACGCAAGGAGTACATGGAGGACTACGTGGCCGAGGAAGTTGCCCGCGAAATGCTCAAGGACCCGGTGGTGAAGGCCGAGTTCGAATCACGCTTGAAGGCCGATGCCGCCTTCGCCGCCAGTCCGGCCGCGCGCCTGGAGTTCTTCGCCCGTCGCCATTCCTCCTGGGACGCCCGCTACAACCTGTATCCGGTGCTGCGGCTGGACCAGCCGCCGCACTGAGCGTGGCGCCTCAGCAGTTCGTGTACTTCCAGTTGCGCGGCTTGCCTTCGGCCATCCATTCCACGGCCTGGGCCAGCCGCCGCTGGCGCGTGTCGTCGCGCTTGGCCTCGGTGATCCATTCGATGTACTCGCGCCGCTGACCCGGCGGGAAGGCCTCGAACGTGGCCTGCGCCGCGGGCATCGCCGCCAGCGCCGCGGCCAACTCGGACGGCACGGGAAGCGCCGGTCGTGGCGAAGGCTTCGCGGGCTTGCGCACCACGCCCGCGTCGATCAGGCGCATGGCCTGGTGGACGTACTCCTCCAGCAACGCCCGGGACGGCAACTGCGACACGTCGGTCAGGCGCCCGAACTGGCCCATCGCGGCGTCCGCGCGGTCCGCCCCCTCGCCCACGACCTGCCCGCCATGCCAGAAGCCGAACGTGGCGTGCTGCTTGAAGGCCGCCATGCGGCAAACCAGCTTGCCCCGGTAGGTCAGGTGCGGGGAGCCCCACTTGAGGGTTTCCACCCCTTCCGGACATGCATTGCCCACCACCTCCCGAAGGTAGGACAGAATGGGCCGGGAAAAGGGGGCCGACTTGGCGATGTAGGCGTCAATGCGCGGATCGGGAGTGGCCATGGTGGTGATCGCGGGTCAACGGCCCATTCTGCCCCTGCCCTGCGTTACGTGTCTGCAGGAGAGGAGGAGGACACACCATGGCAGTCGTCGACCTGAAGGAGCGCCGGCGTTCGGCGCACGCATCCACATCCCTGCTGCGCGCGCAGTTGAACGAAGCCCAGTTGCTTACCTTGAGGGAACTGGAGCGCTTCGGCTGGGAGATCCAGTTCGTGCGCCGCCCGCTGTTCCAGGACCCAGTCCCGGTAGTGGTGGATGGCGACCGGAAGACCTACGCAGTGCTGACCCCCGAGGGTGAGCTGGACGAGTCCCCCGGCTTCAACATGCGGCGGCGCTGAGCCCTCGTTCAGTCCCCGTCGGGCGCCTCATGCCACAAGCGGCCACGTGCCCAGCGGCACGTAGTGCCTTTGTGCCCCAAGTTCGCTGTGCATCAGGGTGAAAGCGTCCACCCGCCATGGGACCGCTGGCTCGATGTCGATCCCGGGCAACGCCGTGCCGGCATCGCGGAGCAAGGTCACATGCGGGCGGAACCCCTTCCCGTCGGGCACGTGCACGCCGGTGCGCGAGAGGGCCGCGCCCAGGTCGTGCCACAACGCCGCCAAGCCCGGCGCGTCCGCTCGGGGACCGAGCCACCAGGGAATCGAGCGGTTGTGGAAGCTTCCGGCGTGATCCAGGACGACGGTGAACGGAGCAACGCGTACGCTCGCCGCGGCGGCGCGCGCCTGCGCCACCACCGTGGCTGGATAACCGTCGAAATCCCCGAGGAACTGCAACGTGAGGTGGTAGCGCCGCGGGTTGATCCAGCGACCGCGGGTGCGATGCGTCGCCTTCAGCTGCCGCGCTGCCTGGTGCAGGCGCTCGCAGGTTTCCTCGTCGGGCATCAGTGCGAAGAACAGCCGGTGCAGGGGGCTTGGCGTCGCCGCGCCACCACTTCCGGACAGATCGCCCTGCTGCATGGCCCGGACCTCAGCCGTCCAGCTCCGCCCAGCGCGCATACGCCGCGTCGAGCGCTTGCTGGGTTTCGCCCAGTTTGTTGCCGTGGGCCGTTATCGCCGCTGCGTCGCGCTGGTAGAAGGCCGGATCGTTCATCTGGCCGGACAGTGACTCCACCTCCGCTTCGAGCTGCTCGATCCTGGCCGGGAGCTGTTCCAGCTCGCGCGCATCCTTGTAGCTGAGCTTGCGCTTGGCCGGCGCGACGCTGATGGCCGGCGCCGCGCTCGCATTGCCGCCCGTTATTGCCCCAGTGGCATCCGCCCCCTCAGCCGCACTTCCGCGCGTGGCGGGTGCGGCCTTGGCTTGGCCTATCGCCGACCGGGCCTGGGCCGGCGCCGCCTGCCGCAGCCAATCGCTGTAGCCACCCACGTACTCGCCCACCTTGCCATTGCCCTCCATCACCAGCGTGGACGTCACCACGTTGTCGAGGAAGTCGCGGTCGTGGCTGACCAGCAGCAGCGTGCCTTCGTATTCGC
>CBFGOS010000132.1:0-6374 GCA_965650425.1 uncultured Lysobacter sp.
CGCCGCGACACGCCGGCCAGCTGCCGCCGCCTCTCGCTATCCTGCTCTGCTTCCTGCACCACCGCCCTCGCGGCACGTTCAATGCCGATGGCATCCTCCCCATCGAGCGTGAGCCCCAGGGCTTTGGCGCGCTCGACGACCGAGCGGAACGACCGACGCTCGGCGCCACCCGCTGTGAAAAACACCTTGTGGACCACCTGCAATGGCACCTGTGCGTGCCATTGAGTAACGAACCGGTCCTCCTCGGGCGTCCACGCCCGCCCGCTCACTTGGCCGGCATCATGTGCGCGAGGGTAGCCCATGCGTACGGCGTGCTGGCTGACCGCCCGATAGGTTCGGCCCAGCACCCGGCCGATCTCGCGCATGGACCGACCTTCAGCGATCAGCACGAGCAGGCGCACATTGTCCGTACCGGACCAGGCCAACGGCCTGCCCATGCCTCTGCCGCTTCCTCCTTCCCCATTGAGTGGAGTCCGCTGTGACGGGGTCGCCTTGCGCTGCAGCCGTGTCACCACCCGCTTGGCAAACGCGGCGCTTTCGGTTTCGCCATACCCCGAGGGGGAGCGGGCGCGCCAGGTCTTGCGCTGTGCCAGTTCGATGCCGTTGTGCCAGGCGACCGCGCGCTGCAGGGACGCGTTGGGGTCTCCGTCCACATCGGAGAAATCACGGGGGCGGCCAGGCTCTACACCCGTAGCGCTGCACACCGCGCGCCAGCCATTGGTGATCCGCTTGACCCCTTTGGGCACCTCAAGGTGCATGTCGCCGACCTGGACGAGGCGCATGCCGATCGGCAGAAGTCGACCCGGCCCTGGACGGCCGTAGAACCAGTCCAGGGCACTCAAGTACAAGCCCATCTCGCCGAGCGACTTCGCCTTGAACTCCCTCGTGCGCCCTGCATCAGGGTGGCCGGCTGGGGCCGTGACACGCCATCCGCGGCCGATCTTCATCATGCCGCGGGGGATCGGCCAGGTACGACCATCAAGCTCGAAGGTCTGCGTGCGCGGTGCCTGGGGATCGGCAACGTGAACTGTGTCCATGGGAGCGCCAACAGGTTGAGGATTGATCAACCGTATCGGCTCTTCCCATGCTTTGGACGACGCAACTGCACCTGATCACAAGGGGGTTGCATTCGGCTATTTGGGTGAAATAAACCACCGATCCCAGCACGTTGGGCGAAGTCGTGACGTTGAAAATGACTGCGCGGCGGTTACAAATTTCGGTGGCGTTCCGGCGACATGGCTACACGCCTCATCGGCTCGATGCCGCGGCGGCATCCCTCAGGGCGCGCACCCGCGTCAACTCAGACGCGGCATGTGGTGTGCCGCCGGCATTCAGGTCCAGGTAGTGCTGGAGCAACTCCCGGCGCGACTGCAACGTCAGAACCTCGACCCTGATTATCCAGCGGTTGGTGAACCGGCGGGGGTCGTAGGTAGTCTTTGCGAAACCGTCGATCGTACGACCGAAAGGCGCCACGGCGCCGGCCATGAATCCGCGGATGGCGGTCAGGCGTTGCAGGCCGTCCACGATGGACAGGCCGCGAGGCAGATCGCCCTGGTATTCGTGATCGTCCCAGTGCGCGCAGTTGAACTTGATGGCCAGACCATCGCGGGTGATGACCCCGCGAAAAACGTTCTCGATGAAGTGAGCCTGCTGCTCCGCGGTCCAGACGTGGCCGCGTTGGTAGTCCGGATTCAGGTCCAGACCGTAGTCCTGCTCGAAGGTCGCCAGCATCTTCTCGATCGAGGCCCACGGATATTCCACACCGTACCTTGCCGCTGCCAGTGGGCGAATGATCTGCTCGATCTGGTGTTGCAGCGATTGTGTAGAGGCGTGATCGTGGTTGGTGGTCATGACGATGCTTCGGGATGATGGGTTGCACCCATTGCAGCATCGCGCCGCCGCTGCCCAAGTTAGGTGCGGAGCACGACCACCGCGATCCAGGTGGCCAACCGCCGCAGAGGCCCCGGCGCGAGGACCTCAGCCCGGGAGAGCGCTGTCGAACAGCGGCGTCTGCCGGGCAGCCGCTCGGATGCGCGCTTCATGGGCCGAGTGCCAGCGTTCCAAGTGGCCCAGTCGGTGCGCCATGCTGTTGGACACCCCCTGCTTCCGGGCGGCGACGCGGGCGCCGAAGTCCCAAGCCATCGAGTCCACGCTGGCCACCATCGGGTAGTGCGCGCGGATCGTCTCCACGGCCGCGCCCTTGACCCCGAACAGGTGCAGCTTGGTCCCGGCGGGCAGGTCCTTGGCCACGGCGTCCAAGATGCGATACAGGCCGTGCTCGGGGTGGTGCAACTGACGCCGGCAGACCGAACCAATGCCGATCAGGGTGGGGCTACGCTCAAAACGGGTGCCGTCCGTGCAGGTGTCCCACACCTCCAGGGTGCGCTGCAGGGAGGTGCGGTAGTCGGACTCACGCCATCCCTGGAGCACCGGCACGGGTGGGCGGAACTGGGCGTCCATCCGGGACGAGTAGTGCCAGGCCATGAGCAGGCACTGCTCCAGCAGCTCGATGGTCAAGTCACAGCGCTCCCGCACCGCGGCCGCATCCGGGGCAATCTCCGGCTCAACGCAGGCGTCCGGCGCGGAATACCAGCGCGGCCACACATCACACACCAGCTGCAGGTACTGCTCCAGCGACCAGGCGTACACGCCGCCCATCCCGGACTGGCGGCCGCGCTGCGACCACTGTCGCATGGCCACAAAGCCAGCCGAGTCGAGTGCGACGTTGCAGGCATCGGTGGTCCAGCCAAACTCGCCCGGCTCGGCGAAGCTGCCCTTTGCCGGCCGCCAGAACGCGCCGGCGGAGACCATCACGGGAATGTCTTCCTCACTGCAGTGCGCGGGCAACGTGCCACTGAAGTGCGGGACGCCCACGCGCAAGGTGAGGTCGGGGTCGAGCCAGGCGTTGGTGGTGGCGGTTGAGTGCATGCTGATTCCTGATCCCGCGCCGTTGAGGTTCGGTGCCATGCCAGCGGTCAGGGAATGGCGAAGCCGCGGTCGGTCGCAAGTTCTCGCAACTGCCGCACTTGGAGCTGGGCGCCCCGCAGATCCTGCTTGAGGAGGCTCAGGTAATCGCCCCAGGTGCGGCACAGGCCGCCGTGGCGGCGCTGGAGGCGAAACGTCGCGCCGTCGCGGGCATGGCCAGCCACTGCAATGACGCTGGCGAGCAGAGCGGCGGAGCGACCCTGCTCATGTACGGCCGCGGCATTCCATTTCATTGCCGCGCTGCGTGCAGTAAGTGCAGCGGCAAGCGCATGTCGGGTGGGCCGTGCAGAGGGGGTGTGGCGAGCGCGCATGGGCAGATCCATCGAGTAAGGGTGAAAGGGGCTTTCAAGGCCATTTCACCAAGTGCCGGCGCCCGGCAAAATTAGCGTCAGGCGCCGGCGGCGGGCGACCGATCAGACGACCAGCCCGTCAAAATTCGCCAGGGTGTCGTGCAGGTCGGCCTCGCTGCGGTGTTCGCCGGCCAGCAGCGCCTGGATCAGCGCCTTGGACGCCCGCAGGGCGCAGCCGACCTTCTGGGCATCCTGTTCGGGCTCCGCGCCCCGCGTGATGCGGTGCACGAGTTCTTGGGCGACCACGCCCTCGCAGGGCAGATAGGCGAGCAAATCACCCTTGTGCCCGGTGGCGTTGTACGTTTCCTCATCGGCCGTCGTGAGGCCCACCGCGAGGAACTCCTCTTCGGCGACCATGATGCCGGTCTCAAAGTGACCGTAGAGGGGCAGGGAGGTGCGGTCGAAGGCGGCCAAGGCAACGGCAGTGGCCTGCTGAGCGTCCATGCCGGTGACGCAGGTGCTGCAACGCTCGGCCAGCCCGCGCAGCGCGCCGGCCAGCCCCAGCAAGTGCTCGATGGTCGGGTCATTGGTGGCCGCGAGGACCGTGAGAACTTCACCGGCGGCATCGCGCGCTTCCTCGAAGCGGATGGCGTCGATATGGGGAATGTCGTCGCGCACCCCGGCCACGTCGAGCAGACCCTGCAGGGCGACGGAGAGTTGTGTGGCGAGGGCGCGACGGTCGAAGGTGGTGTGCATGCTCGGGTCTCGTTGGTTGACCCATTGAGCATCCCCGGTTGACGCCGGTGAAAAAGTTACCGGCGGGCGTGGACTGTCACCCCGCCCGCCGTGCTGGCTCAGGCCTCGGCCGCCGCGGGCTCATCCTCTTCTTCGGCTTCGGCTTCCTCCCGCGTGATCT
Organism: uncultured Lysobacter sp.; assembly: GCA_965650425.1. GTDB lineage: Bacteria > Pseudomonadota > Gammaproteobacteria > Xanthomonadales > Xanthomonadaceae > Aerolutibacter. Next base: position 4,192 of record CBFGOS010000132.1, read on the forward strand.
CGGCCGGCTTGAACTTCTCGCGCAGCTGGGCTTCCAGGCGCGCGGCCACCCCGGGGTTGTCCTTCAGGTACTGGCGGGCGTTTTCCTTGCCCTGGCCGATGCGCTCCTCGCCCATGGAGAACCACGCGCCGGCCTTGTCGACCAGCTTGGCCTCCACGCCCATGTCGATCAGCTCGCCCTCGCGGGAAATGCCCTGTCCGTACAGGATCTCGGTAACGACCTGCTTGAAGGGCGGGGCCAGCTTGTTCTTGATCACCTTGATCCGGGTCTGGTTGCCGATGATGTCGTCGCCCTTCTTCACCGCGCCGATCCTTCGGATGTCCAGCCGCACCGACGCGTAGAACTTCAGTGCATTGCCACCGGTCGTGGTTTCCGGGCTCTGGCCGGGCATCATCACGCCGATCTTCATGCGCAGCTGGTTGATGAAGATCACCAGGCAGTTGGAGCGCTTGATGTTGCCGGTGATCTTGCGCAGCGCCTGGCTCATCAGTCGCGCCTGCAGGCCGGGCAGCTGATCGCCCATCTCGCCCTCGATCTCGGCCCGCGGCGTGAGCGCGGCGACCGAGTCGATCACCACCATGTCCACGGCGTTGGAGCGGACCAGCATGTCGGCGATTTCCAGCGCCTGTTCGCCCGTGTCCGGCTGGGACACCAACAGGTCGTCGATGTTCACGCCCAGCTTGGACGCGTAGATCGGGTCCAGCGCATGCTCAGCGTCGACGAAGGCGCAGGTGCCGCCGGCCTTCTGGCATTCTGCGATCGCCTGCAGGGTCAGGGTGGTCTTGCCTGAAGATTCGGGGCCGTAGATCTCGACCACACGCCCCTTGGGCAGGCCGCCGATGCCCAGCGCGATGTCCAGCATCAGCGAGCCGGTGCCGATCGTCTCGACCTGCTCGATCGGCTGGTCGCCCATGCGCATCACCGAGCCCTTGCCGAACTGCTTCTCGATCTGGCCCAGCGCCGCGGACAGGGCGCGCTTCTTGTTCTCATCCATTGTCGATCCTCTGGTGAAGGTGGTTGCCTGCCCAGAGGACCACGCCCGGTCGGCGCGGAAAGTTATCCCGGGCTGCCGGCTATCCGCCGGCGTCCGCGACCGCGTCGTGGAAGTCATGCTCGTGCACGATCAAAATCCGGTGGCCCTGCTTGCGCAGCTGCACGGCCAGTTCGACCTTGCGGCCGTAACAGGCGTAGGCCCAGCTCGGATTACCTTCCGCGCCGATGACCAGGTAGTTCACCTTCTTCGAGGGGTTCTGGAGGTAGGTTCCGCCCAACTTGGCCACCACGCCCGCCATCACCTGGCGCGTGTAGCGCGAGGACGCCCCGGTGAAGCAAAAGGCCTGCTCCTCGAAGAGGATCTCGGGGCACGAGGCGCACAACCCGGTGATTGTGCCGTTCGCCTGGACCGGGGCGCTGACGATGGTGCGTCCATCCAGGATGGCGACGAACTCCGAAAAGTAGGCGTGGAGCAGCTGGTGCTCCTCTTCATCGATCCTTCCATCGCGCATGACCGTCGATACCAGGCTGTCGATTTCGTCGTATGGCCAGCACGACTTCAGGTGGTCATGCGCTTCCAGCCAGTCCCGAAGGCCCGCCAGTTCCTGCTCGGTGATGCGCATGTCCGCGATCAGGCCGCCGACCACGGCGTGCAGGCGCTGCAGGTCTGCAGTCACCCGGTCGAAGAACTCGGCGGAGGTCAGGCGGTTGCACAGCCAGGTGAGGTCGGCGCGCTCCTCTTCGCTGAGCGCCCCGTCCGCCATGGCGCGTTCGACCACCGGGATCAGCTCGTTGTAGGGGTGGTGTTCCCGCAGTTCATGGTGCTCGGCAAGCCACTCCGCCAGGAATGCCAACTCGCTCGCATTGACCTGGCCGTCCAGGGCGATGCCTTCGATCAGACCCAGCAGCGAATTGACCGACTTCTCCAGCCGCGCACGTGAAGTGTGCCGGTGATACCCCTGATGATCTGGATGCACGACCCACTCCCCTGAGCGAACGTCCACGCAGGGTACGCCGCGCCACCGGCGGGAACAAACCCACCGCGACTTTTTCCCGTGGCCGTCGGCGGGGGCGGGCTGGAGCTACGTGGGCGTCCGTACCGGACTGAGCCCAAGCGTCATCGGCCTGGGACGCCAGAAGCGGGTTTTGCAGACCGGATGTCGATCCGCGCCGCGGCGTCTGCCTCGCGG
>CBFGOS010000133.1:0-6336 GCA_965650425.1 uncultured Lysobacter sp.
TTCACCTCTGGCACCACCTACCCGGGTGCCCGTACCGCCACGCTCAACGCCGCCAAGGACCTGACGGGCAGGCTTAGTTCACGCCGACCGCGCTCCACGCCGCGGCAACGGCGTTGTATTCCGGTGAGCCGGCGCCGTACAGGTCCTTGGCGGCGTTGAGCGTGGCGGTACGGGCACCCGGGTAGGTGGTGCCCGAGGTGAAGTACAGGTCCAGCGCGCGGTACCAGATGGCCCCGGCCTTGGCGCGGCCGATGCCGGCCAGGGCGGTGTCGCCGTTGCACACCAGCGACGACGGGGTCAGGTTGTACGTCGTGCCCGCGCCGAAACCGGCCGGCACCACGGCGCCTGCCGCCAGCAGGTAGAAGAAGCGGTTGGCCACGCCCGAGGTGTAGTGCGGGTCGTCCGACGGCTTGGTGCCGAAACCGCGGTTCGGGTAGCAGACGAACGACTTGCCGTCGATGTTCTGCTTGAACATCACGCGCAGGGCCTTGGTGCCGGTCGGGTTGCTGATGTAGATCTTCTCACCCACCAGGTAGTCGCCCGGGTCAGCGGCGTTGTTGGCATGGAACTCCACCAGCGTGCCGAAAATGTCGGACGTGCCTTCGTTCAGGCCGCCGGCATCCTTGGAGTAGGCCAGTCCCGAGGTGGCCTGGGTCACGCCGTGGCTCATCTCGTGGCCGGCCACGTCAATCACGGTCAGCGGACGGTAGGTCACGCCATCGCCGTCGCCGTAGTACATGTTGTTGCCGTACCACACCGCGTTGACCCAGTTGGTGCCGGTGTGGACGTAGCTCTTCACGCCCTTGCCGTCGTTGAAGATGCCGTTACGGCCGTGGACGTTCTTGAAGTAGTCCCAGGTCGTGGCGACGCCATAGTGCGCGTCCGCGGCGGCCGAAGCGCGGTCGGCGTTGGTGTTGTTGCCCCACACGTTGTCGGCGTCGGTAAACAGCGTGGCGCTGCTGGCGGCGCTGGAGTAGGCCGCGCCCTTGGCGTCCAGGGTCGAGCCATTGCCGCGGCTCACGTCGATCATCTGGAAGCCGGTGGCGGTGGAGTCGGTGGTGATGGCCACGTCACCCAGGGTGATGGTCTTGCCGGTGCCGACGCTGGCGGCGCTGTGGACCATGTCCCACTTGTCCAGGACCGCGCCTGTGTTGGCGTCGACGAAGTAGTGCATTTCGGTCGGCGTCTGGCGGTCGTGCTTGAAGCCCTTCATGACCACTTCGTACGCCAGGGTCGGTGCGACGTCGCGGGCATAGACCACCTTGGCGGCGGTCGGCACGCCGATGAAGCCGGTGCCAAAGGCGGTGCCCGCAGCCACGATGGCCTCGTCGGCGCCCAGCGCCGCGTCCAGCGACGGACGGCCCTTGCTCTTGAGGGTCAGGCTGGCCGACTTGAACTGGCCGTTGCGCGAGTGGATCACCACATCGCCGCCGATTACCGGCAGGCCGCGGTATGTGCGATCCAGGCGGACGTGCTCGGTGCCGTCGCGGTCGACGGACACGTAGCGGGCCGAGAAGGCGTCGGCATCGGCGCGCTGGACGGCGGCGGCGGCCGGGCCGTCGATCAGGCCCTTGGCACGAATGGCGGCGGAGGCGTTATTGGCGTTGCCGGCGGCGGCCGGCGCGGAAACGACGAGCACGGACGCGATGGCCGCGCCCAACAGGCGAGACTGCAGATACATCGTTAGGTTTTCCCCGAAGAAAAGTACGAAAACGCCCGGCTTCTACCGAGCGGTCAACGCGCAGGCGGTCACCCTGGCGGGTCTGCCGGACGCAACCCCACGGCGTGTCGGTGACATCCTGTCGACGCGGCTAGCCTGGGGGCGGCAAACGATAAGATTCATCTGGCATTCATGTCATGCTGCGTCGCAGCATGGATGGTCGTTGGCGTCATCGGTCCCGCTGCGGGAGCGTACTTCAGGGAATGGCCCAACCCACCCAGGCTGCAGCAATGGGCTTGGCATCCGTACACTTTGGCCATGGAACAACGCGAAGACGTGGTGGTGGTCGGTGCCGGCGTATCTGGCTTGGCCAGCGCACTGGCCCTGCTGGAGGCCGGTCGCAGCGTGCGGGTGATCGATGCCGGCCACGTGGGCGGCGGCTCGTCGCACGGCAACTGCGGCACCATCACCCCCAGCCATGCCCCTCCGCTGGCCGCGCCTGGCACCGTCTTGCGCGCGCTGAAATGGATGCTGACGCCGGACGCGCCGCTCTATATTCCGCCCCGCCTGGATCCGCTGCTGTGGCAGTGGCTGCTGCGGTTCGCCCTGCGCTGCAACCCCCGCGACTGGGAGCGCAGCGCCCGCGCCAAGGCGGCGTTGCTCAACGATGCCCGCACGCGATTGCCGGAATTGATCGCCCGTCACGGACTCGCCTGCGAGTTCGTCGAGGCGGGCGAAGACTATGTGTTCCGCGACGCCCGCGCGTTCGAGCGAGCGCAGCACGAACTGCCCCTGCTGCGTGAGTTGGGCATTGCCGTCGAGCTGATTGAAGGTGCTGCGTACGAGGCGCAGGAACCTGCGCTCAAGCCGGGCGTGTTCGGGGCGATTCGTTTTTCGGGTGATGCGGCCCTGCGGCCGGACCGCTACGTGGCGGAACTCGCGCGTGCCGTGCGCGGACTGGGCGGCGGCATCGACGAACACCGACCCTTGCAGTCGCTGGCCACCGATGCCAACGGCGTCCGCGTGGAAACGTCGTCTGGTCCGATCCTCGCGCGCGACGTGGTGGTCGCCACCGGCGCCTGGTCGCCACGCTTGGCCCGGGCCATTGGCGTCCCGGCGCTGCGTCGGGCGATGCAACCGGGCAAGGGCTACTCGATCACCTACTCACGGCCCGCATTGGTGCCGCGCCGTCCCTTGGTGTTGCGTGAGCGCTCGGTATGCGTCACGGCGTGGGGTAGCGGCTTCCGCCTCGGCAGCACGATGGAGTTCTCCGGCTTCGATGACACGCTCAACGCGCGTCGACTGGCCGCGCTGGAGCGCGGTGCCGCCGAGTATCTGCACCAGCCGGTCGGTCCGCAGGTGCACGAACGCTGGTTCGGTTGGCGTCCGATGTCCATTGACGATGTTCCCTTCATTGGGGCCGTTCCCGGGCGCGAGGGGGTATGGCTGGCCACGGGGCACGGGATGATGGGCGTGGGCATGAGCGCGGCGACGGGGCAACTGGTCGCCGATCTGGTCACCGGGCATGCGCCTGCGATCGATCCCGCGCCCTACCGTGTAGACCGCTTGCGCTGAGCCGCGGTCCGTTATTGCCTGCGCTGACAGCGCCGTTACAGCGCGCTGGGCGACCATGGCGCCTGACCTGCAGTGGAAGGAGCGAACGCATGGCGGACATGGACTTCGACCTGATCGTACTCGGCGGCGGTTCGGGAGGCTTGGCCGGCGCGTTCCGCGCCGCCGAGCATGGCGCGCGTGTCGCCCTTTTGGAGCCAGCGGCCTTGGGCGGTACCTGCGTGAATGCCGGCTGCGTGCCGAAGAAGGCGATGTGGTTGGCGGCTGACCTCGCATCCCGGTTGCGCATTGCACCCGCCTTGGGGTTCGATGTCGGCGAAGCGCGATTGTCCTGGCCGGAGTTCATTGCCCATCGTCAGCGCTACATCCACAACATCCACGAGAGCTATCGCCAGCGACTGGACGCAGCAGGCATCGTGGTGCGACCCACGCGTGGCCGGCTCGTGGCGCCCGGCACGGTGGCCTGCGACGACGGCGTGGCCCTGCGGGCATCAAGGATTCTGATCGCCACCGGTGGGCACCCCCTGCGTCCCGACATGCCGGGCGCGGAACTCGGCGAAACGTCAGACGAATTCTTCCACTGGACCGCTGCGCCCGAGTGCGTGGCGATCGTCGGGGCGGGGTACGTGGCGATGGAGTTGGCCGGCATCCTGCAGGCGCTGGGCAGCCGGGTTGCAGTCTTCGGGCGGGGTGCGCGCGTGCTCGACGGTTTCGATGCGGAACTGACCGCACAATTGGAAGAGGACTACCGCCAGTCCGGCGTGCACGTGCACCTGGGGGCGGCGGTACAAGGCCTCGTGCGCGAAGAAGCCGGCCTGCGGCTGCAAGGCCAGCATGGACTGCTGGGGGGCGTTTTTGACCGGGTGCTGTTTGCCACGGGTCGTCGGCCCAACTCCGCCGGCGTGGGGGTGGTCGGAAGCGGGCTTGCCTTGGATGGACGCGGCCACATCGAGGTGGATGCCTGGCAATGCACCAGCGTGGAGGGCGTCTTCGCCGTGGGTGACGTCACCACGAATCCACCCCTGACCCCAGTTGCCATCGCCGCCGCGCGCCGCCTCATGGACCGGCTGTTCGGTGGCCAGGATGACGCGCGCTTGTCATTGGAGGACATTCCCACCGTGGTGTTCTCGCGGCCGCCGATCGGCAAGGTGGGTCTGACCGAGGCCGAGGCACGGCAGCGCCATGGCGATGGTGTGCAGGTCTACCGTGCCGGCTTCAGGCCGATGCTCAATGCACTCGCGCAGATGCCGCAGCGCAGCCTGTTCAAGGTGGTCTGCGTGGGTTTCGAGCAGCGCGTGGTGGGCATCCACCTGATGGGCGATGCCGCCGACGAGATCCTGCAGGGCTTCGCGGTGGCGCTTCGCCGCGGGATCACCCTGCAGGACCTGCGCGACACGGTGGCGATCCATCCCACCAGCGCCGAGGAAGTGGTGCTGATGCGCTGAGCCTGACCCTGCGGCTTACACTGTGCCGACTTTCACTTCATGCACCGTGCCATGCACTTTGATTCCGCCAGCGACGTCGTCACCCTGCACCGCGGCACCGCGCCGTTGCTGGTGAGCCTGCCGCACGACGGCAGTGCCATTCCGCTGGAGTTGGGCGCGCGCATGACGCCCGAGGCACGTCGTGCGCCCGACACCGACTGGCATGTCTCGCGCCTGTACGCCTTCGCCCGGGAGTTGGGCGCGTCGGTGCTGGTGCCCAAGTATTCGCGCTATGTCGTCGACCTCAACCGGCCGGAAGATGACACCTCGCTGTATCCGGGCCAGAACACCACGGGCCTGTGCCCGGCCGTGCGTTTTACCGGCGAGCCCATCTATCTCGAAGGGCAGTCGCCCTCGCCCGATGAAGTGACCGCCCGCGTGGAGCGCTACTGGAGGCCTTACCACCAGGCGCTCGCGGCGGAAATCGCGCGGTTGAAGGCCGAACATGGCCGCGTCGTGCTGTGGGAAGGTCACTCGATCCGTGGCAACGACTTGCCGTTCCTGTTCGACGGTCGGCTGCCTGACCTCAATCTGGGCACTGCAGCGGGTACCAGTTGTTCGTCGGCGTTGCAGCAACGGCTGGAGCGCGTACTGACTGGTCAAGCCGAGTACGACTGGGTGGCCAACGGCCGTTTCAAGGGCGGCCACATCACCCGCCATTACGGCCGCCCCGCCCAAGGCGTGGAAGCCGTGCAACTGGAAATCAGCCAGCGCAATTACATGGACGAGGACTCGTTCGACTACGACGAGGCCAAGGCGGTGCGCCTGCAGCGCGTCCTGCGAGAGTTGCTGGAAGCGGCGCTGGCCGCGTCGCGGTAGTCCTTCCGCCGGCACCGCGCCGCGACGCGTCTATAGTGGCGGCCGCGGCGGGGCCGTCGCCACGGCTGACTGCAATCAATGCCCCTGATCAGACTTCGAGCGAAGCCAAGTCGCCCTTGGTCTCCAGCCACGTCTTCCGGTCCGACGCCCGCTTCTTCGCCAGCAGCATGTCCATCAGCGAATGCGTTTCGCTGCTGTCATCCACGGTCAGCTGCACCAGCCGGCGCGTGTCCGGATGGATGGTCGATTCGCGCAACTGCGACGGGTTCATCTCGCCGAGGCCCTTGAAGCGCGTGACATTCACCGCGCCACGGATCTTCTCGCGCTCGATCTTCTCCAGCAGGATGCGCTTCTCTTCCTCGTCCAGCGCGTAGAACACCTGCTTGCCCACGTCCACGCGGAACAACGGCGGCATCGCCACGAACACGTGTCCGGCGGCGACCAGCGACGGGAAGTGCTTGAGGAATAGCGCTGTCAGCAGCGTCGCGATGTGCAGGCCGTCGGAGTCGGCGTCGGCGAGGATCACGACCTTGCCGTAGCGCAGGCCGCTCAGGTCGTCCTTGCCCGGATCGCAGCCAATCGCGACCGCCAGGTCGTGCACTTCCTGCGAGGCGAGCACGCTGCCCGAGGCCACTTCCCACGTGTTGAGGATCTTGCCGCGCAGCGGCAGGATCGCCTGGAAGTCCTTGTCGCGCGCCTGTTTGGCGCTGCCACCTGCCGAATCGCCTTCCACCAGGAACAACTCGGTGCGCGACAGGTCCTGTGCGGTGCAGTCGGCCAGCTTGCCGGGCAGGGCGGGGC
>CBFGOS010000134.1:0-6298 GCA_965650425.1 uncultured Lysobacter sp.
GGTGTTTCCACCCGCCGCGGTCATGGCCGCCTGCCTCGCGCGGGTGGAAACACCTGATTGGGCCCCGTGCCAAGGATCACGACCTCAGGCGCCAACGCAATCAATGGCTCAAGGTCTTCGGCGGCGAGGGCCTTGGCGTCCCGCACGGGCCAGTGCTCGATCAGGGTATCCGGCGCCAGGATGAAGCTCGATGTCAGGCTGCGCTCATTGACCAGCGCAGAGGCGCCATCGGCCCCGCGCAGGAAGTACTCGTGGTCAGGGTGTTCGAGCGTGAGTTGCACGGCGCTCTCCGGTGGCTGCCGGGGGGGTCAGGCCCGCGGCAGCACGATCTGGCGCTTGTCCTTGCTGGGGCGATACAGCACCGCGGTGTGCCCAATGCGCTGGACCAGGGCCGCACCCGTCCGGCCGGCAAGGTCATCGATCATCGCGTCGCGTGCTTCGCGGTCCGCGGCGCCCACCTTCACCTTGATCAGCTCGTGGTGCTCAAGCGCCAGCTCCACCTCGGCCACCAGCGCGTCGGTGATGCCCTTGCCCCCAACCTGCAACATCGCTTTCAGGTCATGGGCCTGGCCCCGCAGGAAACGGGTCTGGGCAGAGGTCAGCACGGTCGACATCGAGGCACGCGAAGGGGGTGTGGCAGGGCGCTCAGGGTATCATGACGGCCTTCCCCCACCCGCATCCCCATGGCTACCCGCAGCAAGAGCAGTCAGCGCTGGTTGAAGGAGCATGTCTCCGACCCCTTCGTGAAGAAGGCGAAAAAGGAGGGTGCCCGTTCCCGCGCCATCTACAAGCTGGAGGAACTGATCGACCGCGACCGCCTGCTCAAGCCGGGCATGACCGTGGTCGATCTGGGCTCAGCGCCCGGCAGCTGGTCGCAGCTGGTCCGCGCCCGCCTCGGTGACTCCGGCCGGGTCGTCGCCATCGACATCCTGCCCATGGCCCCCATGGCCGGGGTGGAGTTCCTGCAGGGTGACTTTCGGGACGATGAAGTGCTGGCCCAGCTTGAGACCATGGTCGGCGACAAACCGGTGGACCTTGTCCTTTCCGACATGGCCCCCAATAAGAGCGGGATGGACGCGGTGGACATGCCGCGGGCGCTGTACCTGTCGGAGCTGGCCATGGACTTCGCCGACAAGCACCTACGCACCGGCGGTACGTTCCTGATCAAGCTGTTCCAGGGTGTGGGATTCGACGACTACGTTCGGGAGCTGCGCAAGCGCTACGACAAGGTCGCGATCCGCAAGCCGGAGGCCTCGCGCAAGCGGTCGCCCGAGGTGTACGCGCTGGCGCAGGGCAAGCGGGCGGTGCCGAAGTAGGGCGTCCCTGCGCGTGGGTACGGTGGCGCCGTTCAGCGAACGGCTGGTTTTTACAATGTTTCGGCGAACGGTTGCGAGTAAAGTAGGCACATGAACGATTTGGCCAAGAATCTGCTGCTCTGGGTGATCGTCGCCGTCGTGTTGATGGTGGTGTTCCAGGCTTTCGGTCCGCGCACCGCCGTCAGCGAGACGCTGGCGTACGACCAGTTCGTGCAACAGGTGCAGACCGACCGCATCGCGAAGGTGACGATTGCCGAGGATCGGACGACGATCAGCGGCCAGTTCAAGGACGGCAAGTCCTTCACCACCTACAACCCGGGCGACAAGGACCTGGTCAATGACCTGATCCAGCACAAGGTCGCGATCGAGCAGACCCCGCCGGCCAGCGGGCCGTCGCTGATGTACATCCTGATCAACATCCTGCCGTGGCTGCTGTTCATCGGCATCTGGGTGTATTTCATGCGCCAGATGCAGCAGGGCGGTGGCAAGGGCGCGATGAGCTTCGGTAAGTCGCGGGCCAAGATGCAGGGCGAGAACGAGGTGAAGGTGACCTTCGCCGACGTGGCCGGCTGCGACGAGGCCAAGGAAGAGGTCGGCGAGCTGGTCGAGTTCCTCCGCGACCCATCCAAGTTCCAGAAGCTGGGCGGCAAGATTCCGCGCGGCGTGCTGATGGTCGGCCCGCCGGGCACCGGCAAGACCCTGTTGGCGCGCGCCATCGCCGGCGAGGCCAAGGTGCCGTTCTTCAGCATCTCCGGTTCGGACTTTGTCGAAATGTTCGTGGGCGTCGGCGCCAGCCGCGTGCGCGACATGTTCGAGACGGCCAAGAAGCACGCGCCGTGCATCATCTTCATCGACGAAATCGACGCGGTCGGTCGCCATCGTGGCGCTGGCCTCGGCGGCGGCCACGACGAGCGCGAGCAGACCCTCAACCAGTTGCTGGTGGAGATGGACGGTTTCGAGGGCGGTGAGGGCGTGATCGTGATCGCCGCGACCAACCGCCCGGACGTGCTGGACCCGGCGCTGCTGCGCCCGGGCCGCTTCGACCGCCAGGTGGTGGTCGGCCTGCCGGACGTGAAGGGTCGCGAGCAGATCCTGCGCGTGCACATGCGCAAGCTGCCGCTGGACGCCGACGTCGAGCCGATGACGATCGCCCGCGGCACCCCGGGCTTTTCCGGCGCCGACCTGGCCAACCTGTGCAACGAGGCCGCACTGTTCGCCGCGCGCGAGAACGCGAAGGAGGTCCGCATGGACCACTTCGACCGGGCCCGCGACAAGATCCTGATGGGTGCCGAGCGTCGCTCGATGGCCATGAGCGAGGACGAGAAGAAGCTCACCGCCTACCACGAGGCGGGCCACGCCATCGTCGGGCGCGTCGTTCCCGAGCACGACCCGGTCTACAAGGTCACCATCATTCCGCGCGGTCGCGCGCTGGGCGTGACCATGTACCTGCCGGAAGGCGACAAGTACTCGATGAACAAGGTCGCCATCCAGTCGCAGCTGTGCTCGCTGTACGGCGGACGCGTGGCCGAGGAGCTGATCTTCGGCGCTGACAAGGTCACTACCGGCGCCTCCAACGACATCGAACGCGCTACCAAGATGGCCCGCAACATGGTCACCAAGTGGGGCCTCAGCGATGCCATGGGCCCGATCGCCTACGGTGAGGAAGAGGACGAGGTGTTCCTGGGCCGTTCGGTGACGCAGCACAAGAACGTGTCCAACGAAACCGCGGCGCGCATCGACGAGGTCGTGCGCGATATCCTGGACAAGGCCTATGGGCGCACCACGCAGATCCTGAAGGACAACCTCGACAAGCTGCACGTGATGGCCGATGCGCTGCTGCAGTACGAGACCATCGACGCCCGTCAGATCGACGACATCATGGCCGGCCGCGTGCCCGGCCCGCCGGCCGAATGGACGAAGTCCGGCCGCGCGTCCAAGGATGATGCGGAGACCCCGGGCGGCGCGATTGGCGGGGCTGCGGCGCAGACCTGACCGCGGATGCTGGCGTGATTTGAGGAAGGCCGGGCATGTCCCGGCCTTCTGCTTTTTCACGCGGCCGCACCGCGGTCATCCTCACTGCCAATGGATGGGACGGCGAGCGGGCCAATGGTCACCCGTGCGGGCGGGCGCCCTCGACAGTGCGCGTCCAGGACCCGGGGGCAGGGGCCGCCGCATACCGCTCGCGGCGCCGCTGTTGGTAGGCTGCGCTTCCGTACCATCCTGGATGACCACCATGTTCGACATCGCCCCCACGTTCGACTGTAACGGCCGCACTCTGGTCCTGGACCGGCCACGCGTGATGGGCATCGTCAATGTCACCCCTGATTCGTTCTCCGACGGTGGCGAACACGACACCCTGGACGCGGCCGTCGCACATGGCATCCGCCTTGCCGAGGAAGGCGCGGACATCCTGGACGTGGGAGGCGAGTCCACGCGCCCGGGCGCCGATGCCGTACCCCTGGACGAAGAACTGCGCCGCGTGGTGCCGCTGGTCCAGCGCCTGCGCGAAGCGACATCGCTGCCGATCAGCGTGGACACGTACAAGCCGGAGGTGATGCGCGCGGCGGTGGAGGCGGGCGCCGGCATGATCAATGACGTGTACGGCCTGCGGCAGGAGGGTGCGTTGGATGCCGCGGCGGCGCTGGGCGTGCCGGTGGTGTTGATGCACATGCAGGGTGAGCCACGCTCCATGCAGGGCGCGCCACACTACGACGACGTGGTGGGCGAAGTGCATCGTTTCCTGGCGGAGCGCATTTTCGCCGCCGAGATGTCCGGCATCCCGAAGAAGCGGTTGATTGCCGACCCGGGGTTTGGTTTTGGCAAGGACACGGCGCACAACCTGACGTTGCTTGCCCAACTGGAGCGCTTTGCCGAATTGGGCGTGCCGCTGCTGGCGGGGCTGTCGCGCAAGCGCAGCATCGGCGAGATCACCGGCCGAGAAGTGCCGCGCGAGCGGATGGCCGGATCGGTCGCTGCGCACCTGATCGCGGCGCAACGTGGCGCGAAGCTGCTGCGCGTGCATGACGTGGCAGCCACGGTGGACGCATTGAAGGTGTGGAACGCGGTTGCCGCGCAGCCGATGCCGCGTGCGAAGGCTGCGACGCCGTCGATCCGTTGGCCGGACGACGAGTGACGCGATACCGTGCGTGTCAAGCTTTTTCGTTGTGCATCTGGGTGGTCAAAAAATAGCCAAACCTGTTGACACGCCCGTCCCGCAAGGCGCGCACGCCATTGCCCACATCGTCATCCAAATGGTTGTCCACAGGCAGTGTGTACAACTGCAGCTCAGGCGAAATCCAATCACATTGAGGCTGGTGAAATTTTCGCCAAACCTCTTGCAGTCCGCGTCATTGCTGGGCTGCAGCGTTTGCTCCCCAAGCTTATCCCGCTGCTTGTCCACAGGCGCTGTGCACAACCCCCCGGCGTGATGTGGGAGCGGGTCCTGGTGCGTCGCGCCGACGAGCGCCGTGGGTGGGGGCGACGCAGGCGCCACGCGCTGAGGTAAGCTCCGGACCTGATCCAGGGGGAAGAACCAGATGACCGCCAGCACGCCGTTGCTTGTGACCTTCGGGCTGTACCTGATAGCCATGGTCATGATCGGTTTCATCGCCTGGCGCTCCACGCGCAACTTCGACGACTACATCCTGGGCGGTCGCTCGCTGGGCAGCTTCGTCACCGCGTTGTCGGCGGGTGCCTCGGACATGAGCGGCTGGCTGCTGATGGGTCTGCCCGGCGCGCTGTACCTGACTGGCCTGTCCGAAGCCTGGATCGCCATCGGCCTGACCGTGGGCGCGTACCTCAACTGGCGCTTCGTGGCGGGACCGCTGCGCGTCTACACCGAGCGCACCCGCAATGCGTTGACCCTGCCGGACTACTTCACCCACCGCTTTGCCGATGACCGTCGGTTGCTGCGCATCTTCTCCGCGCTGGTGATCCTGGTGTTCTTCGCGGTGTATTGCGCCTCTGGCATCGTGGCGGGGGCGCGTCTGTTCGAAAGCGTGTTTGGCGTGCCGTATGCGCAGGCGCTGTGGTACGGCGCGGCGGCCACCATCGCGTACACGCTCATCGGCGGCTTCCTGGCGGTGAGCTGGACCGACACGGTGCAGGCCTCGCTGATGATCTTCGCGCTGGTGCTGACGCCGGTCATCGTGATCATGAGCAATGGCGGCATCCAGCCGAGCTTGGCACTGATCGAGCAGGTCGATCCCGCGCGGCTGGACTGGGTGGGCACCGGCGGCCTGATGGCGGTGGTGTCGGCGGCCGCCTGGGGCCTGGGGTACTTCGGCCAGCCGCACATCCTGGCGCGCTTCATGGCGGCCGACCACGTCAGCTCCATTCCGAAGGCGCGACGCATCGGCATGACGTGGATGGTGCTGTGCCTCGCAGGCGCCATCGCGGTGGGCTTCTTCGGCATCGCGCATTACGCGGCGCATCCCGAAGCCGCGGGCCCGGTGAGCCAGAATCCTGAGCGCGTGTTCATCACGTTGGCGGAGCAGTTGTTCAACCCGTGGATTGCGGGCGTGCTGCTCTCGGCAATCCTGGCCGCGGTGATGAGTACGCTGTCCTGCCAATTGCTGGTGTGCTCCAGCGCCATCACCGAGGACTTCTATCGCGGCTTCTTGCGTCCCAGCGCGGGCCAACGCGAACTGGTCTGGGTGGGGCGCGCCTCGGTACTGGGCGTGGCCCTGCTGGCCATCGCGATTGCGCGTGACCCTGACAGCCGCGTCCTGGGCCTGGTCAGCTACGCCTGGGCCGGCTTTGGCGCCGCGTTCGGACCAGTGGTCATCCTCTCGCTCGTCTGGCAGCGGATGACGCGTAACGGCGCGCTCGCGGGCATGGTGGCAGGCGCGCTTACGGTGATCCTGTGGAAGCAGACCGGCAGCGCGATCTACGAGATCGTGCCGGGCTTCATCGTGGCGACGTTGGCCATCGTGGTAGCCAGCCTGCACTTCCTGCGGCGGCGCCTTGTCGAGCAGGCTGGC
>CBFGOS010000135.1:0-6277 GCA_965650425.1 uncultured Lysobacter sp.
CCTGGTCGGCGGCATCGAAGCCGGCCAGCGCGGCGGCAATCGTGGTGTTGACGTTGGCCACGGCGTTGCGCACGCCCTTGCCCAGGTAGCGGGTCTTGTCGCCGTCACGCAGTTCCACGGCCTCCTTGGTGCCGGTCGAGGCACCCGAGGGCACCATCGCGCGGCCGAAGCTGCCGTCCGCCAGGGTGACTTCGGCTTCCAGCGTGGGATTGCCGCGGCTGTCGAGGATTTCGCGGGCGTGGACTTTGGCGATCGTGGTCATGTCGACGGACGTTCCGGTTTGTCTTGAAGGGGAATTCGAAAGGAGCAGCGGTGGCCGTTACAGGCTCGCCTCGAGGAAACCGTTGCGCTTGGTGACCTCGTCGATCTGCTTGAGTGTTTCCAGCAGCGCGCGCATCTTCGGCAACGGCCAGGCGTTGGGGCCGTCGCTGAGCGCTTCCTCGGGCTTGGGATGGGTTTCCATGAAGATGCCGGAAATGCCCGCCGCCATCGCCGCGCGCGACAGCACCGGCACGAACTCGCGCTGGCCGCCGCTGCTGCCGCCGGCGCCGCCGGGCAGCTGCACGCTGTGGGTGGCATCGAACACCACCGGGCAGCCGGTGTCGCGCATCACCGCCAGCGAACGCATGTCGCTGACCAGGTTGTTGTAGCCGAAGCTGGCGCCGCGCTCGCAGACCATGATGTCCTTGTTGCCGGTAGCCAGCGCCTTCTCGGCCACGTGCTTCATCTCCCACGGCGACAGGAACTGGCCCTTCTTGATGTTCACCGGCTTGCCGGCGCGGGCGACCCGCTGGATGAAGTCGGTCTGGCGGCACAGGAACGCCGGGGTCTGCAGCACATCGACGACGGCGGCCACCTCGTCCATCGGGGTGTACTCGTGCACGTCGGTCAGCACCGGCACACCCAACTGACGCTTCACCTCAGCCAATACCTTCAGCCCCTCTTCCATGCCCGGGCCGCGGAAGCTCGTGGCCGAGGTGCGATTGGCCTTGTCGAAGCTGGACTTGAAGATGAAAGGGATGCCGAGCTCGGAGGTGATTTCCTTGAGCTGGCCGGCGGTGTCGAGCTGCAACTGCATCGACTCGATCACGCATGGGCCGGCGATCAGGAAGAACGGCTTGTCGAGGCCGATTTCAAAGCCACACAGGTTCATGCACGGGCATCCATCTTGAACAGGGTCGCCACGGGCCCGCGATTGCGGGCGACGCGGGCGGGGACCGCGGCGCGATCGCTCACGCCGTGGCTTCCTTCAGCAGCTTGCCGCCGGCTTGGCCTTCGCCATGCTTGAACTCGCGCGCGGCCTGGATGAAACCAACGAACAGCGGATGGCCGTCGCGCGGAGTGGACAGGAATTCGGGGTGCGCCTGGCAGGCCAGGAACCACGGATGCTTGTCGCGCGGCAGTTCCACCATCTCCACCAGCGTTTCGTCCATCGACTTGGCGCTGAACACCAGCCCGGCACTTTCCAGCTGGTTGAGGTAGCGGTTGTTGAATTCGTAGCGGTGGCGATGGCGCTCACCGACGATGTCCTTGCCGTACATCGCGTGCGCCAGCGTACCGGGTTTGATGCGCTGCTCCTGCAGGCCCAGGCGCATGGTGCCGCCCAGGTCGCTGTCCTCGCTGCGGCGCTCGACATCACCCGTGGCGGTGCGCCATTCGGTGATCAGGCCGATCACCGGGTGCGGGTTGTGCTTGTCGTTCTCGGTGCTGTTGGCGCCTTCCAGTCCGGCCACATGGCGTGCGTAGTCCACCACCGCCGCCTGCATGCCGTAGCAGATGCCGAAATACGGCACGCCGTGCTCGCGTGCGAACTGCGCGGTCAGCACCTTGCCCTCGAAGCCGCGGTCACCGAAGCCGCCGGGCACCAGGATGCCGTCGATGCCTTCCAGCACCTTGGCGCCCTGTTCCTCGACGTCGGTCGATTCCAGCCACTTGAGATTGACCTTGGTGCGCTGGCGCAGGCCGCCGTGCTTGAGCGCCTCGCCGACCGACTTGTACGCGTCCTGGTGGTCGACGTACTTGCCGACCACGCCGATGGTGACCTCGTCGACCGGGTGTTCGGTGGCATCCACCACCGCCGCCCACTCGGCCAGGTCGCACGGGCCGGCCTGCAGGCGCAGGCGGTCGATGACGATGTCGTCCAGGCCCTGGTCGTGGAAACGCTCGGGCATGCGGTAGATGTTGGGCAGGTCGACGGCCGAGATGACGGCGCGCTCCGGCACGTTGGTGAACAACGCGATCTTGCGACGCTCGCTGTCAGGCAGCGGCTGCTCGGAGCGGCACAGCAGGATGTCCGGCTGGATACCGATGGAGCGCAGCTCCTTGACCGAGTGCTGCGTCGGCTTGGTCTTCAGCTCGCCGGCGGCGGCAATCCACGGCACCAGGGTGAGGTGCATGAAGATGGCCTTGTCCGGACCGCGCTCGGTGCGGATCTGGCGGATGGCCTCGAGGAACGGCAGCGACTCGATGTCGCCCACGGTGCCACCGATCTCGACCAGTGCGACGTCGTAGCCTTCGGTGGCTTCGACGATGCAACGCTTGATCTCGTCGGTGATGTGCGGGATCACCTGCACGGTGCCGCCCAGGTACTCGCCACGGCGTTCCTTGCGGATCACGTTCTCGTAGATCCGGCCGGTGGTGATCGAGTTCTTGCGGCTCAGGCGCGTGCGCAGGTAGCGCTCGTAGTGGCCCAGGTCCAGGTCGGTCTCGGCGCCGTCGTCGGTGACGTACACCTCGCCGTGCTGGAACGGGCTCATGGTGCCCGGGTCCACGTTGATGTAAGGGTCGAGCTTCATCATCGTCACGCGCAGGCCGCGCGCTTCGAGGATGGCTGCCAGCGAGGCTGCCGCAATGCCCTTGCCAAGCGAGGACACCACGCCGCCGGTGACAAAAATCAGGGGAGTCATGGAATTGGGGGCGCTGGAAAGCCGTAGTTTACCGGACGGCGGGCCGGGCCGCGACCGGTTGACTTCGCGCGGAGGCGTCCAACGCACCCTCCAAGGGATGCCAGCCCCCTTGGAGGTCGGCGCTGGCAGGCCGTCAGTGCCCCGGGTAACGCTGGGTAAACGTCTCCACGACCGACGCCATGCCCTCCCGCCAGCGATCCAGCAGCCGCGGGCCGACCTCGGGGTCAAACTCTTCCACCACCTTGATCAGGCTTTCCACCCAGAACGGGTAGAGCTCCGGCGGCACCGGTGCCCGGCCCCGGCAGGCGTGCACGTCTGCCATCTGGTCAATGGTGCGCTTGACCACGCCGCTCCCCGCCGCGTGGAAGATGGCCACGCTGATGCCGCGGCGCAATGCGAGCCGCTGTTTCTGGAAATCGGTCTTGGCGAACATCTCGGCCACGCGCGGGCTGCTCGCCATGAAAATCTCGTAGAAACGCTCGATGAACTGTTTGTGCCGGAGGCACCGGCCGTAACTTTGCTGCAGGTCGAAATACTCGTCGGACAACGCCGGGTTCCTCGCGGTGTGTGGGGGGGCGCGAGTGTGAAGGCCGCGGAAGGCGTGGATATTGATTCCCCTCAAATCGTTTCGACTGGATTTGGCACCGGCTCCATTCCGCGGGACGCTGGCAGTGCCGACGCCCGAAAACGCAAACCGCGGCCCGCACGAACGGACCGCGGTTGCATGGCCAAACGCGTGGAATCAGCGCTCGTGGCGATCGTGGCGACGCTTGGGTTCACCCTCACGGGCGGCCTCGCGCTCGGCGCGACGGTCCTGGCCAGCACGGGTGGGCAGCGTTTCGTCGACGCCCTGCTTTGACTCGGCGGCACGGCCCACCTGCCCGGTCAGGGCACTGCTGGCCGCAGCCGTCGCGTTGCCCGAAACCGCGGCCACAGCCTTCTCATTGGCGTGCAGGGCACCGTTGGCCGATGCATCCACGCCGGCTGACCCACTGGCCTGGCCGGCCGAAGCGGCCGCGGCCTGCGCCTGACCCTGGCCCGAAGCCGCAGCGCCCACCGCGGCCTGACCGGCGGCGGAACCGGTGGCCCGGACAGCACCAACGGCGGCGTTGCCAGCGCGGACGCCCGTACCCACGGCGCCACTGGCCGCTGCACGGCCCTCTGCTTCGGCGCGAGCAGCCGCTCGCTGCGCGGCACGGGTGGTGCGCTCGACCGCGCGGGTCTCAGCGCTGAGCGCGCCGCCCGCATTTGCGGCACCGCCAACATTGACCGGACCGGCCTGGAGACCGGCGCCACCGCCGATGTTCACACCACCGCCAAGCACCTGGGCGGATGCAACGGGCGACACGGCGGAGGCGGCGAGGAGGATCGAGAGGTAATAGTTGCGCTGCTTCATGCGGGAACTCCTTTTTCTGATTGGTTCGGGACGTCTCGGGGCCGAAGCCACCGACGCCAGGCCGACCCTAGGCAATCCCGCCCGGCCGTCCGATGAACCACCCACCGCGCATGAGGGATTTTCCGGATTGTGGACCCGGACCATGCCCACCCAGCAGGACGCAACCCCTTTTGTACTCAATAACTTGCGTCAATATCGCCGGCTGAATCATTGACAACGAAAACATGAACGCCCCGGGGGTCCGGGGCGTTCCGCGCAACGGAAGAAGCGAAGGGGGAGCCTCAGCGGCCCTCTTCCTCCGGCTCATCCTGGCCGGCCACCGCCTTGCGCGCGGCCGCTGCCTTGGCCGACTTGGGCTTGCCCGCCTCAGCCTTTGGCTTGGTGTCGACGGGCGCGCGCTGGGCCGTTTCGCCGGCCTTCGGTTTGGTGCTCTCGGCCTTGGCGGGCTCCGGCGGCGTAGGCGCCTGCTGGGCGATGGCCGTCACCGACGCCACCAGTGCGGTCGCCGTCAGGCCAAGGATCAGAAGCTTGCGTAGGGTCATGAGGGTCCTCCGTGGCGGTGGAAGGCCCATGGGTCGTGGCCTGTCGCACCGATGTGTGGCCTGCATACGTTATCCACAAGCGGTTGGCCCGCGCCTGAATGCGCGGGGATCTCAGCACCTGCGATGCATAGGGCGCACACTGGGCTCGCCGTGCTTGACCCGCCCGGCCCGCCTCGCCATCCTCGCCGCTCCGCTATCCCCCGTGCCCGCATGAACAACCGCTACAACGCCGCCGACATCGAAGTCCTTTCCGGGTTGGACCCGGTCAAGCGCCGCCCGGGCATGTACACCGATACCGCCCGGCCCAACCACCTGGCGCAGGAGGTCATCGACAACGCGGTGGACGAGGCGCTGGCCGGGCACGCCAGGACCATCGAGGTCATCCTGCACGCCGACGGCAGCTGCGCGGTGTCAGACGACGGCCGCGGCATGCCGGTGGACATCCATCCGGAGGAAGGCATCCCGGGCGTCGAGCTGATCCTCACGCGGCTGCACGCCGGCGGCAAGTTCAGCAACAAGAACTACGCGTTCTCCGGCGGCCTGCACGGCGTGGGCGTCAGCGTGGTCAATGCGCTGTCCACGCTGGTGGAAGTGCACATCAAGCGCGACGGAAACGAATACCGGATGACCTTCCGCGATGGCGACCGCGCCACCCCGCTGGAAGTGGTGGGTACCGTCGGCAAGAAGAACACGGGCACGCGCGTGCGCTTCTGGCCGGATGCCAAGTACTTCGACACGCCCAAGTTCAACCTGCGCGCGATCAAGCACCTGCTGCGCGCCAAAGCGGTGCTCTGCCCCGGCCTGACCGTCCGCCTGCATGACGAGGCGAGCGGCGAGAAGCTGGAGTGGTATTACGAGGACGGCCTGCGCGATTACCTGCGCGGCGAACTGGAAGGCCGCGAGCTGCTGCCGCCGGAGCTGTTCGTCGGCAAGCTGACCAAGGAAACCGAAACCGCCGACTGGGCGGTGGCGTGGGTGCCCGACGGCGAGCTGGTGCAAGAGAGCTACGTCAACCTGATCCCCACCGCGCAGCACGGCACGCACGTGAACGGCCTGCGCACCGGCTTCACCGAGGCGCTGCGTGAGTTCTGCGACTTCCGCAACCTGCTGCCGCGCGGCGTGAAGCTGGCGCCGGAAGACGTGTGGGATCGCGTGGCCTTCGTGCTCAGCATCAAGATGACCGACCCGCAGTTCAGCGGCCAGACCAAGGAGCGGCTGTCGTCGCGCCAGGCGGCAGGGTTCGTGGAAGGCGCGGCGCATGACGCCTTCAGCCTGTGGCTGAACCAGCACGTGGAACTGGGCGAGAAGATCGCGCAGCTGGCGATCGAGCGCGCGTCAGCCCGCCTGAAGACCGAGAAGCAGGTGACCCGCAAGAAGGTCACCCAGGGCCCCGCCCTGCCCGGCAAGCTGGCCGACTGCATCTCGCAGGACCT
>CBFGOS010000136.1:0-6260 GCA_965650425.1 uncultured Lysobacter sp.
CGCGTTTCGCCCAGGCGCAACAGCAAGGGCTCGGCCTGAGGTACCTTGCGCAGCTGGACCGCGACGGTAAGGCGCGTGTCCGCCTGGTCACGCCGGAGGCCTCGCACGCGAGCCTGCACAGCCAGCTGACCGACAACCTGATCCAGTTCCGCACCCGCCGCTATGCCGCCAACCCGCTGGTGGTGCAGGGGCCGGGCGCGGGACGCGACGTTACCGCCGCCGGCGTGTTCGGCGACATCCTGTCCATTGCGCAGACGCTGGGAGCACGCGCATGAGTTCTGGCATTACCGAAGCCCGCGCGTTCGCGCCGGCGAGCGTCGGCAACATCGGAGTCGGCTTCGACCTGCTCGGCCATTCCATCCAAGGGCCACGTGACGTCGCCACCGTTCGGCGCATCGATACACCGGAGGTGCGCATCGGCGCCATACGGGGCGATATGGACGGCCTGGCCCGCATCCCGCTGGAGGCCGCGCGCAATACCGCTGGGCAAGCGCTGATTGCGCTGCGCGCCGCGTTGGATCTGCCTTTTGGCCTTGAGATTGAGCTGGAGAAGGGCATCCCGCTCGGTTCCGGGCTGGGTGGTTCGGCGGCCTCCTGCGTTGCTGCACTGGTCGCTGCCAATGCGTTATTGGAGGCGCCGTTGTCCCGCGACGCGCTGTATGGCTACGCGCTGGACGGCGAGGCGGTCGCCAGCGGCAGCCGCCACGGCGACAATGTCGCGCCGATGCTGCTCGGCGGCGTGGTGCTGGCCACGGCCACGCGCATGGTGGCGCTGGAGGCACCGGACTGGTTGTACGCGGTGGTTGTGCATCCGGACCAGGTGCTGGAGACGCGACAGGCGCGTGCGGTGCTGGCCGAGCCCTACCCGTTGCCGCAGATTGTCGCGCACGGTGCCTGCCTGGCACTGTTCCTCACCGGGCTGCAACGCGGCGATCCCGCAATGATCGGCGAGGGTCTCAAGGACCTTCTGGTGGAGCCGCGGCGGGCGCCGTTGATCCCGGGCTTCGCTCGGGTGAAGCAGGCCGCGCTGGACCACGGTGCATTGGGCTCCAGCATTTCTGGCGCGGGGCCCAGTACGTTTGCGTGGTTCGCGTCGAAGGCGGCTGCGGACGCTGCTGCCCCAGCCATGCGCGGGGCATTTGCCGACGCCGGCTTCGGTGCACGCAGCTACGTCTCGCCAGTGCGCGGCCCGCGTGCGGAGGTGCTGGCATGAGTGCGGTGATGTCGCCCGATGGCGCACCGGCGTTCGTCAGCACGCGTGGTCAGGTGCCGGCGGTATCGATCGATACCGCACTGGTCGCCGGACTCGCCCCCGACGGCGGCTTGTACGTACCCACCATAATGCCCGCCCCTGACTGGGACGTCGACGCGCTCGCGGGCGCATCACTGGCGGATGTGGGTGAGCAGGTACTGGCGCCGTTCTTCGCCGGCTCGCGCCTGCGCGACGCCCTTGGCGCGATCTGCACGCATGCGTACGCGCCGCCTGCCCCATTGCGTGACTTGCGCGGCGAGGGCGATCACCTGCTGGAGCTGTTCCACGGCCCGACGGCGGCCTTCAAGGATTTCGCTGCGGGTTTCCTTGCCGAGGCGCTGTCGCGGCTGCGCGCACCCGGTGCGCCGCCCTCGACAATCGTCGTTGCAACCTCTGGGGATACGGGCGCCGCCGTGGCGTCCGCCTTCCATCGCCGCCCAGGGTTCTCGGTGGCGATCCTGTATCCGGAAGGGCGCGTGTCGCCGCGGCAGGCACATGGCCTGGAGTGCTGGGGCGACAACGTGCAGGCCTTTCGCGTGGCCGGCACCTTTGACGACTGCCAACGCCTGGCGAAGCGGGCACTGGCGGACGAGGCGTTTCGCCGTGAACTGCCGCTGGGCTCGGCCAACAGCATCAGCTTGGGAAGGCTGCTGCCGCAGGTGGCGTATTACGCGCAGGCAGCGTGCCGGTTCGCCGCCGCGCGCGGCCAGCCGCTCAACGTCATCATCCCCACCGGCAACCTCGGCAATGCCGCGGCCGCGCACGTGGCACGCCTGATCGGCCTGCCGGTGGGCGCCATCCACCTGGCAACCAATGCGAACGACGTGTTGGCACGGTATTTCCACGGCGAGGCCTACGCCCCGCAGCCGACGCGGGCCACGCTGGCGAACGCGATGGACGTGGGCGCACCCAGCAACTTCGAGCGCCTGCGCCACTGGCATCCGGACGATCCCGACCTGCGCTCGCGCTTCGCGGCCACGGCGGTGGACGACGCGACCATCCGAGAGACGATCCGTGCGGCCCCGGCGCGGCACGGTGTGGTGCCGTGTCCGCATACCGCCACGGGCCTGCATGTACTGGAGCAGTTGCGCGCTGCCGGCGATACGCGGCCATGGGCCGTGGTGGCCACCGCGCATCCGGCGAAGTTCGAGGGCATCGTCGAGCCGCTGGTGGGACACGCGGTCGAGCCGCCCCCGGCGCTGGCGGAAACGCTGGGCTGGCCTGCGTCAGGTCAGCCGCTACGTAACGACTATGCCGCGTTGTGCAGCGCGCTGCGTCGCATGCGCACCGGTTGAGGGCGCCATACGAATACACGCCACCATCCGGGCGCGACTGTTGCCGCGGAAACTGTATTTTCAGCTGTATTTCATGGGCTCCGGGGGCCATGCACCTGGCCGCGGAGCGTTGTCGGATAAGACGATGGTCTGAAAAGCGCCCAGTTTCCAAAGCAACTGTTGACACCGTTTCCGACGGCATGGTTTTCTCGGCTCCATGACGCAGCGCAGCAACCACCCGCAGACCCTATCGATCGCGCCGACCGGCGCGACGGTCGCGGATGGCCTGATGCTTGCCGCCCTCGTACTCGTAATTATTACCCTTATTACCGTCCTTAAAGGCGCGGGGTTCGGGCACGTGTAGGCAAACAAGCCGACAAACAGCCCAGGAAGCAGAACCTGAACCCCGCGCCCCAAAAAGGCGCGGGGTTTTTCGTTTCTGCGGCCTGGAATCTTCCCCACAAGGAAATCCAGTTCGTGAGAAGTGACGCCA
Source organism: uncultured Lysobacter sp. (assembly GCA_965650425.1). Classification (GTDB taxonomy): domain Bacteria; phylum Pseudomonadota; class Gammaproteobacteria; order Xanthomonadales; family Xanthomonadaceae; genus Aerolutibacter. The sequence goes on from CBFGOS010000136.1 coordinate 3,020, forward strand.
TCAAAGCCGGTCCCGCCCATGCCCCCGCACGCGCCATGCTGCGCGCCACCGGGCTGGATGACGCGGCCATCGCCAAGCCGCTGGTTGCGGTGGTCAGCACCTGGACCGACGTCTCGCCGTGCAACATCACCCTGCGCGACCTGGCCCAGGACGTGCGCGAAGGCATCCAGGCAGGCGGTGGCACTGCGGTGGAGTTCAACACCATCGCCGTCACCGACGGCATCGCGATGGGCAGCGAAGGCATGCGCAATTCGCTGGCCTCGCGCGAGGTGATCGCCGACTCGATCGAGATCGCAGTCAATGGCCACTGCCTGGACGCGATGGTGCTGCTGGTCGGCTGCGACAAGACCATCCCCGCCGCGGCGATGGCGGCGGCGCGCCTGGACATCCCCACCGTCATCCTCTACGGCGGCACGATCATGCCGGGCCAGTGCCATGCGAAGGACGGCACCACGCAGAACCTGACCGTGCAGAACGTGTTCGAAGCGGTTGGCGCGCATGCCGCCGGGCGCATCGACGACGCCGGCCTGCGCGAGGTCGAGACCCACGCCTGTCCTGGGGCGGGCGCGTGCGGCGGCCAGTTCACCGCCAACACCATGGCGATGGTGTTGACGTTCCTCGGCCTGTCGCCGCTGCAGGCCAACGACATCCCGGCGGTGCACGCCGACAAGCCCGCCGCGGCGCGTCGCTGCGGCGAGCTGGTGATGCAGCGCCTGCGCGATGGCGCTGCCACTCCGCGCCAACTGGTCACCCCCGCCTCGCTACGCAACGCGGCGCGCGCGGTGTCGGCCACCGCCGGATCCACGAACTGCGCCATGCACCTGCTGGCGATCGCGCACGAAGCCGGTGTCGAGTTCGGGCTGGAGGAGTTCCAGTCCGCATCCGCCACGCCAGTCATCGCCGATCTCAAACCGGGTGGCCGCTACACCGCGGCGGAAATGTTCACCTTCGGTGGCAACGCACTGGTCGCGCAGGAGCTGCGCGCCGCCGGGATGCTGGAGGACGTGCCCACGGTCACCGGGCGTTCGTTCTTCACCGAATTGGACGGGCTGCCCGCTGCCGGCCCACAGGACGTGGTGCGCTCGGTCGCGCAGCCGCTGAAGCCCAGCGGTGGCTTCGCGATCCTGTACGGCGACCTCGCCCCGGAAGGCTGCATCGTCAAGCTGGCAGGCCACGGCCGCTCGCACTTCGAAGGCCCCGCACGAGTGTTCGATTCCGAAGACGCATGTTTCGCTGCGGTGCAGGCGCGCCAGATCCTCGCTGGTGACGTGATCGTCATCCGCTTCGAAGGCCCCGCAGGCGGACCGGGCATGCGCGAGATGTTGGCGGTCACCGCCGCGCTCGTCGGCCAAGGCCTGGGCAATGACGTCGCGCTGATCACCGATGGACGTTTCAGCGGCGCCACTTACGGCTTCATGGTCGGCCACGTCGCGCCGGAAGCCGCGCACGGCGGTCCGATCGCGCGTCTGCGCGAAGGCGACAGGGTGCGCATCGACGTGGCCACGCGTCGCATTGATGTTGACGCCGACCTGACTGCGCGCGAACCGCGGCGCCTCTCCCCCCGCGTCACCACGGGCGCACTGGCCAAGTACGCACGACTGGTCAGCTCGGCTTCGCAGGGGGCGGTCACCGCGCCGGGCCCGCTGCAGGACCGCGCCATCGCCGCAACGCTGATCGAAACCGCGCCGGCATCGCGCGCCCGGGAGGAGGTCGCCCCTGCCTGATTCGTTTGTTGCCTCGCCAATCGCACGCCGCTGCCGGCAAGGCGCACCACAGCAACGCCCCTGCCCCCGTCGCTACCACTCCTTCCACCCCACTCCCTTCGCTTCCAGGACACCCTGATGACCACTTCCTCCTCCCGCCCGCGCATCGCCATCGTCGGCTACGGCAGCCAGGGCCGCGCGCATGCGCTCAACCTGCGCGACTCCGGCTTCGACGTGACCATTGGCCTGCGCCCCGGCGGCCCGACCGAGATCAAGGCCAAGGCCGATGGTTTCACCGTCAAGACGCCGGCCGAAGCCGTGGCCGGCGCGGAACTGGTCGCAGTGCTCACGCCCGACATGGTGCAGGCGCAGCTGTACACCGACGTGATCGAGCCGAACATCGCGCAGGGTGCGTGCCTGCTGTTCGCGCACGGCTTCAACGTGCATTACGGCCAGATCACCCCGCGTGCCGACCTCGATGTGGTGCTGGTCGCGCCGAAGGGCCCGGGCGCGCTGGTGCGTCGCGAGTACGAGATCGGCCGCGGCGTGCCGTCGGTGTACGCGGTGTACCAGGACAGGAGCGGCAAGGCCGAGCAGTTCGCGCTGGCCTATTGCGGCGGCATCGGCGGTGCGCGCCAGAACGCGATCAAGACCACTTTCAAGGAAGAGACCGAGACCGACCTGTTCGGCGAGCAGGCCGTGCTGTGCGGCGGCGCCACGAAGCTGGTGCAGGCCGGCTGGGAGACGCTGGTCGAAGCCGGCTACCAGCCCGAGGTCGCCTACTACGAGTGCCTGCATGAGCTGAAGTTGATCGTCGACCTGTTCTATGAAGGCGGCATCACCCGCATGCACGAATTCATCAGCGAGACCGCGCAGTACGGCGCGCTCACCCGCGGCCCGTACATCGTCGACGAGCACACCAAGGCGCAGATGAAGAAGGTGCTGACCGAGATCCAGGACGGCACGTTCGCGCGCCAGTGGATCGCCGAGTACAAGGCCGGCAACGCCAACTACAAGGCGATGAAGCAGGCCGACCTCGACCATCCGATCGAAGCCACCGGCAAGAAGCTGCGTGCGGCGATGGCGTGGCTGTCGACCGCCCCGCAGCCGAGCGCACAGCCGGCGTCCTCCACCGCGGCCAACACCGCCGCCAAAACCGAGCAGGCTGCTGCATGAACGGGTCGCAGTGGCTGGTGCATGCACTGGCCGCGGAAGGCGTCGACACGCTGTTCGGATATCCCGGCGGCGCGATCATGCCGTTCTACGACGCGCTGTACGGCTCCGGCCTGAAGCACGTCCTGGTGCGCCACGAGCAAGGCGCCGCCTTCGCCGCCAACGGTTATGCCCGCGCCAGCGGTCGGGTCGGGGTGTGCGTGGCGACGTCCGGCCCGGGCGCGACCAACCTGATCACCGGCATCGCCGACGCAATGCTGGACTCGGTGCCGATGGTGGTGATCACCGGTCAGGTCCCGACCGCGTTGATGGGCACCGATGCGTTCCAGGAAGTGGACGTGTTCGGCATGACCCTGCCGATCGTC
>CBFGOS010000137.1:0-6231 GCA_965650425.1 uncultured Lysobacter sp.
GCCGCCGCCGCCGCCGCCGCCGCAGGAAATCAAGCCGATCACCCCGCCGAAGGACCTGACGCCGCCGAAGCCCTCGCCGCTTCCGCCGCCGCCGGAAGAGCCGCCGGTGGTCGTGGACGACCCGTCGCCGGTTGACGTCCAGGCTCCGCCGCCGGCCCCGCCGGCGCCCCCGGCGCCGCAGACCTCGATTGACGTCGAGGGCTCGATCGACCCGTCGTCGCGTCGCATGAACCAGCCCAAGTACCCGCCTGCCGAGCTGCGTGCCGGCGTGGGTGGCACGGTGGTGGTCATCGTGACGATTGACGGCAACGGCAACGTCACCGACGTCGCCATCGAGAAGTCGAGCCGCAACCGCAACCTCGACCGCGCCGCGATGGATGCGGCCCGCCGCTCGAAGTTCAACCCGGCCAAGAAGGGCGGTGTTGGCGTGCCGAGCCGCGTCCGCGTGCCGTACGAGTTCAACCTGGGCGAGTGATCGGACCCGCCCGGGCGCAACACGCAGTAATAACCCGTAATACCCAAACCTCTTTCCACGACATCGAAAGGTAAGCGTCATGCTGCAGGAAACCACCACCGCTGCTGCTGCCGGGGGCAACAACGCCGAAGCCCTCCAGCAGATGAGCTTCGCCCATCTGCTCCAGAACTTCGATACGGTCGGCTGGATCGTCTTCATCACGCTCGCGCTGATGTCGGTGATGTCGGTCTACTGGATCGTGATCAACTTCATCAAGAACATGCGCCTGCGTTCCACCGCGGACCGCGTGATCAGCACGTTCTGGGAAACCCCGAACGCGCAGGACGCCATCCGTTACATGGAAGAGCAGCCCAAGAGCGAGCCGTTCTCCAAGATCGCCCTGGACGCCGCCCAGGCAGCTGCCCACCACCAGCGCCATGAAGGTTCGCGCCTCGTCGAGTCGCTGAACCGTTCGGAGTTCGTGGACCGCGCCCTGCGCCAGGCCGTGACCCGCGAGAGCGGTCGCCTGGAAGACGGCCTGACCGTGCTGGCCACCACCGGTTCGACCGCGCCGTTCGTCGGCCTGCTCGGCACCGTGTGGGGCATCTACCACGCCCTGATCAAGATCGGTGCGACCGGTCAGGCCTCGATCGACGCCGTTGCCGGCCCGGTCGGTGAAGCGCTGATCATGACCGCGATCGGCCTGTTCGTCGCGATCCCGGCGGTGCTGGCGTACAACTTCTTCACCCGCCTGAACCGCGTGACGAACAACAAGTTCGACACCTTCGCGCACGACCTGCACGACTTCTTTGCCACGGGTGCGCGCGTGGGCGAGATCGGCGGCAAGCGCTGATCCCCGCACCAAGCGCCTTCTTCCCTTTAGCGCAGTAGTTGGAGTTTCGACATGGCTTTCAGTACAGGCAACGGCGGCGGCGGCCCGATGGCCGAAATCAACGTTACGCCCCTCGTGGACGTGATGCTGGTGCTGCTGATCATCTTCATGATCACCGCGCCCCTGATGTCGCATAAAATCCAGGTCGAACTTCCCGAGGTCCAAATCGGGGCGAAGAAGGACGAGAAGGCGCCTGACGTGCAGCCGATCACCTTGGCGGTCAAGGAGAACGGCTCGTTGTTCTGGAACGACGAGCCGATCACCAAGGACCAGCTCGAGAGCCGTCTCTCGGTCGAGGCCCAGAAGACCCCGCAGCCGCAGATCAACGTCCGCGGCGACAAGACCACCAAGTACCGGATCGTCCAGGACGTCGTGAAGATTGCGCAGGCCCAGGGCATGCGCAAGGTCGGCTTCGTCGCGATCAAAGAGCGCTAAGGAGACCTGACCATGGCTTTCGCATCCAACTCCGGTAGCGGTGCAATGTCGGACATGAACGTCACGCCCCTCGTGGACGTGATGCTCGTGCTGCTGATCATCTTCATGGTGACCGCCCCGATCGCGTCGTACCCGATCGAGGTCAACCTGCCGCAGAAGTCGCTCAACCCGCCGCCCCAGCTCAAGGAACCGCCGCCGCCGATCCGGCTGCGGATTGATGCCAGCGGCCAGGTCTACTGGAACGACCAGACGCAGCCCGTGTCGGCCCTGCCGAACCTGATGCGCCAGGAAGTGGAGCGTGACCCGACCAACCAGCCGCTGCTCGAGATCGAGACCAGCAGCGACGCCGATTACGGCGTGTTGGCCAAGGTCCTTGCCCACGCGAAGAACGCCGAAATGGAAAAGATCGGCTTCGTGCAGAACGAGTAACCGCAAGACACTTACCGTCGTGAAAACGCCGCCTCCGGGCGGCGTTTTTTTGCCCGTCGCTCGGCATCCGCACCCGGTGCTGGAAGCCGCGGCCAAGGCCGATGCGGCCTACCAGGCGACGCCGCCCGCGCTGGCCGTGGCCCGTGACCAGCGACTGGCGGACGTGACCTTGGTCGATTGAGGCCGGTCGGTTCGCGTCCGGTCGCGGCCCGCTCAGGCCGTCGGCCGGACGTTCCGCAGGACGGTGAGGTAGCCGCGCACCGTGGCATCCAATCCGACATACAGCGCCTCGCCGATCAATGCGTGGCCGATGGACACCTCCAGCACGTCGGGTACCGCGCCCAGAAATGCGCCCAGATTGGCCTGGCTGAGGTCGTGCCCGGCGTTGACCCCCAGGCCCACGGCTTGGGCGCGGCGGGCAATTCCGGCAAAACGCGCCAGCATCGCCCCGGCTTCGCCGGCCGCAAATGCCTCGGCGTAAGGTCCGGTGTACAGCTCGATCCGGTCGGCACCGGTTTCGGCCGCACGTTCGACGGCCCCCGCAGCGGTATCCAGGCCCGGATCCCCGTGGGCGTCGGCAAACAGGCTGACCCGGCAGCCGTACCCCTTGAGCGTCGCCACCAGCGGCTTCAGCGGCTCCACGTCGCGGCTGAAGTCGAACCCGTGGTCGGAGGTAAGCTGGGCGTCGCTGTCCGGCACCAGGGTGGCCTGGGCAGGTCGGACCTGCTCGCACAGCGCCAGGAAGCCCGGGTAGCCCGGTCGGGGTGGGGCGAACGGGTTGCCCTCGAGGTTGAACTCGACGCCGTACTGCCGGGTAAGGTCGGACAGGGCATACACGTCATCGGCGCGGATGTGGCGCGCGTCGGGCCGCGGGTGCACGGTGATGCCGTGCGCGCCGGCATCCAGGCAGGCGCGCGCTGCACGGACGACGTTGGGTTCGTCGCCGCCGCGCGAATTGCGCAGCACCGCGATCTTGTTGACGTTGACGCTGAGAACGGTCATCCGCGCAGTTTACGCCCGCGCGGGGCGGTTCATCGCAGGTTGTCGCCGCCCGGGGTGGTGAAGTCGGGCGCGGCCGAGGACGACACGGTGCCGCCCAAAGGCGCGTGCGCGGGCGCGGTCGCGGTCGGTGCCACTTTGCGTGCCTCGGCCTGTTCCCGCAGCCGGCGCAGTTCGTCGGCATCGATCATGGCGTGTTCGGAACGGCTGCGGCTGCCGATGCGCTGCGCCAGCAATGCCATCACCCACGCGAGGATCAGCCCCAGGGCGACCAGCAGGCACACCGCCATCACCCCGACCGACGCGGTCTTGAAGGCCACGGCCAACGCGCCGAACGCGAGCAGCAGATAGACCCAGGCGATCATGGGGCAGCTTCCTTTGTCATGTCGCCGGAGTGTACCCGTCGCCCCGCCCGTTGGCAGCCCGACCGCGGTCACGGATCGGCCGTTGGTCGCCCCTGGCTCACAGCAGCGGCGAGACCAGCCGGGCCATCGCTTCGGGCAGGCGCACGGTCCACAACCCCCGCGGCCGATCACGGCGCACCGCAGCGGCATTGCCGCACTCGCTGCGAATGAGTTTTGCCAGCCGTTCGGCCAAGGCGGCATCGCGGAACAGCACCGACAGCTCGAAGTTGAGCCGGAAACTGCGGTGGTCGAAGTTGGCGCTGCCGATGATGGCCAGGTCGTCGTCGCACAGCAGCGCCTTGGTGTGCAGCATGCGCGGGCCGTACTCGTAGATGCGCACGCCTGCATCGAGCAGTTCGTCGAAATAGGAGCGCGCGGCATACGTCACCAGCCGGCTGTCGCTCAATCGCGGCACCAGCAGGCGCACGTCCAGTCCGCCGAGCGCGGCAGAAGTCAGCGCCATGCGTGCCGCTTCACCGGGCACGAAGTAGGGCGTTACCAGCCATACCCGCTGGCGCGCTTCGTGGATCGCGCTGACGTGCAGCCGATGGATCGGCTCCCAGGCAGAGTCCGGGCCGGACACCAGCACCTGCGCCACGGTGCGGCCGCGGTCGGCCGCGGGACGCTCCGGCATGCGCGGCGCGCTGCCGGTGGCATAGGCCCAATCCTCGGCAAACACCAGCTGCAGGTGGTGTACCACGTTGCCTTCCAGCCGCAGGTGCAGGTCACGGTAGGCGTCGTCGCGGCGGCGCTCGTCCTCCTCGTCGGTGATGTTGATGCCACCGGTAAACGCGATGCGGTCGTCGATGACGATGATCTTGCGATGCGTGCGCAGGTTGAGCCACGGCCGCCGCCAGAACCAACGCAGGCGCATCGGGTGGAACCACGCGACCTCGCCACCGGCATCGACCAGCGGCTGCAGGAAGCGCGCCTTGGTCTTGCCGGAGCCGACCGCGTCCAGCAGCAGGCGCACGCGCACGCCGGCCCGCGCCCGATCGGCCAGCGCATCGCGCAGCGCGGTACCGATGTGGTCGGGCTCGTAGATGTAGTACTCCAGGTGCACGTGGTCCTGCGCCTGCGCCACCGCGGCCAACACGGCGTCGTACTTGGCCGCGCCGTCGATCAGCAACTCGGCGGCGGTCGCGGTGGTGGGCGGCAGCCCGGTGGTGGACTGGGCGATGCGCGCCAGTTCGATCGCGTCGCGGCTGGGATGCAGGTCCTGGGGCAGCGGCGGCAGCGCCGCGCGTGCGCGGATGCGCCGCAGGCGTTGGCGCTGGATGCGCTGCGGGCCGAGGAAGTAGTAGATGAAGAAGCCGACGTAGGGCAGGGCGGCCAGGCTCACCAGCCAGCTCAACGTGGCCGCGGGCTCGCGCTTCTGCAGGATGATCCACCCGCCCAGCCCAATCAGGTAGCACGCCCAGCCCACCCACAGGTACACCCCGAGGTTGGGCAGGCCGAGGATCGTGGACCACAGCTCGAGCAGGGGATGCGGCATCGGGGGCTCGGTGGGGAACGGGCATGGTCGTCGCAGTCGCTGCGACCCCATCGGCGTAGGCTAGCCGGATGGACGATGCGCGCAAACCCCAAGCCCCGCTGAAGGGCCGCGGCGCCGCCTCGCACGTGGCCGGCCGATACCAGAAGTCGGTGACCGTCGGTGCCGACGATGGCTGGGGTTCGGTTTACACCGACCAGGCCGACATGCCGCCGCTGCGCACCCACGTAAGCGAGGAACAGGCGCGCACGGTGATCAGCCGCAATGACTCGCCGGACGTGGGTTTCAGCCAGTCGGTGAATCCGTATCGGGGTTGCGAACACGGCTGCGTCTACTGCTTCGCGCGGCCGTCGCATGCCTACCTGGATCTGTCGCCCGGACTCGATTTCGAGACCCGCCTGTTCGCCAAGACCAATGCGGTGGAGCGGTTGCAGGCCGAGTTGGCCCGGCCGGGTTACCGCTGCGCCCCGATCGCGCTGGGCATCAACACCGACGCCTACCAGCCCATCGAACGCCACTACCGCATCACCCGCGGGCTGCTCGAGTTGTTGGCCGCGTGCCAGCACCCGGTGAGTTTTGTCACCAAGGGCGTGCTGATCGAGCGTGATCTGGACCTGCTCGCGGCGCTGGCACGCGACCGGCTGGTGACGGTGTATGTGTCGGTGACCTCGCTCGACAACCGCCTCTCGGCGCGGATGGAGCCGCGCGCCGCCGCGCCACACACCCGGCTGCGCCTCATCCGTGCCTTGCACGAGGCGGGCGTGCCGGTGGGCGTGCTGGTGGCGCCGGTAGTCCCGGCGATCAGCGACCACGAGCTGGAGCACATCCTGGAGGCTGCGCGGGACGCCGGCGCGCAGGCGGCCGGGTACGTGATGCTGCGCCTGCCGCACGAGTTGAAGTCGGTGTGGCGCGAGTGGCTGGAGCTGCACTACCCGGACCGCGCCGCACATGTGATGAGCCTGATCCAGCAGATGGGCGGCGGCAAGGACTATGACAGCGCGTTCGGAACGCGCATGCGCGGACAAGGGCCGGTGGCTGACCTGATCGCCAAGCGCTTCGAAGTGGCGCATCGGCGCCTGGGCTTCACCCGGCTGCCGGCGCTGGACACCACTCGCTTCGCGCCGCC
>CBFGOS010000138.1:0-6190 GCA_965650425.1 uncultured Lysobacter sp.
GCACGGGCGCCGGCCTCGATCGACATGTTGCACACCGTCATCCGCTCGTCCATCGACAGGGCGCGAATGGCCGAGCCGCGGTACTCGATGACGCAGCCGGTGCCGCCGTTGACGCCGATGACGCCGATCACGTGCAGGATCAGGTCCTTGGCCGTGACGCCGGGCGCCAACTCGCCTTCGACGGTGATGGAGAGGGTCTTTGGCTTGCGCTGCAGCAGGCACTGGGTGGCCAGCACGTGGCCGACCTCGCTGGTGCCGATGCCGAAGGCCAGCGCGCCGAACGCGCCATGGGTGGCGGTGTGGCTGTCACCGCAGACGATGGTCATGCCCGGCTGGGTCAGGCCCAGCTCCGGGCCGATGACATGGACGATGCCACGGTGTTCGCTGTCCAGGTCGAACAGTTCGATGCCATGGCGCACACAGTTGCGCGCCAGAGTGTCGACTTGTGCTTGCGCCTGCGCGCTGTAGTACGGGCGCGTGCCGTCCGCCCGACGCGGCAGCGTCGGGGTGGAGTGGTCCATCGTGGCCTTGGTGCGGTCCGGCCTGCGCACCGGCAGGCCGCGGGACTCAAGTTCGGTGAAGGCCTGCGGCGAGGTGACTTCGTGGATCAGATGCAGGTCGATATACAGCACCGCGGGCGCGGCATCGCTTTCGGCCTCGACCAGATGGGCGTCCCACAGCTTCTCGAACAGGGTCTTGGGGGTGGTGTCGGTCATGGGGGCGGGCGTCGGCAGGAATGAGTTGGGCGATGTCATGCGTTGGCCACCTCCGGCAGCGGGTGCTTGGCCAGGTCGTGGCGCTGGCTGCGGTGAATGCGATTGGCAATGTCGAGCCAAGCCAGCGCGCTGGCCTCGACAATGTCGGTGCTGGTGCCGGAGCCGGTGTATTCGGTGCCGCCGTGGCGCGCAGTAACGCGGGCCTGGCCCTGTGCGTCGTCACCGGTGGTGACACTCGACACCTGATAGTGATCGACCTGCAACTGCAGTCCGGTGGCGCGCGACAGCGCGGCGAACAGCGCATGCACGGGTCCGTCGCCGACCGCCGCCTCGCTCAGTGCCTGGCCATCGGGGTCCACCACCTGCACGCTGGCGGTCGGCAGCGAGTCGCCGGTCGCACCCGTGCTGACGTGCAAGCGTGCCAGTCGGTAGCCGCGCGCGGGCGTGCCATCGCTGCCCAGCGCCAACGCTTCCAGGTCGGCATCGAATACTTCGCGTTTTTTCTCCGCCAGCGCCTTGAACGCGCCGAACACTGCGTTCAAACGCGCGTCGTCCAACTCGAAACCCAGCGTCTGCAGCCGGTCCTTCAGGGCCGCGCGGCCGCTGTGCCGGCCGAGCACCATCTGCGACTGCGACCAACCGACGGTCTCGGGGTGCATGATCTCGTAGGTGCCGCGGTGCTTGAGCATGCCGTGCTGGTGGATGCCAGATTCGTGGGCGAAGGCGTTCTGGCCGACGATGGCCTTGTTGCGCTGCACCGCCATGCCGGTGATGTGCGATAGCAGGCGCGAGGTGGGTACCAGTCGGCGGGTGTCGATCCGGGTGTGGGCGTTGTAGTAGCCACGACGCACGTTCAGCGCCATCACCAGTTCTTCCAGCGCACAGTTGCCGGCGCGCTCGCCAATGCCGTTGATGGTGCATTCCACCTGTCGCGCGCCGCCTTCGATTGCGGCCAGGCTGTTGGCCACGGCCAGGCCCAGGTCGTTGTGACAGTGCGCGCTGAACACCGCGCGGTCGGCATCGCGCACATTGGCTCGCAGGTGCTCGAACAGGGCGCGGATCTCGGCGGGCGTGGTGTAGCCGACGGTGTCGGGGATATTGATGGTGCGCGCGCCGGCGGCAATCGCCGCGCTGCAGATCTCCGCCAGGAAGTCGTGCTCGGTGCGCAGCGCATCCTCGGCCGAAAATTCAACGTCATCCACGTAACGTCGGGCACGCTCCACGCCGAGGATCGCGCGCTCCAGCACCTGCTCGGGACTCAGGCCAAGCTTGTGTTCCCGGTGCAGCGGGCTGGTGGAGATGAACACGTGGATGCGTGGCTTGTGCGCGTGCTCGAGCGAGCGGGCGCAGGCGTCGATGTCGCCGTCGTGGCAGCGGGCGAGGGTGGCGATGGAGGCGTTTCGCACTTCGCGGGCAATGGCCTGCACGCCTTCCAAGTCGGCACTGGAGCTGGCCGGGAAGCCGGCCTCGATCACGTCGACGCCCAGCTCATCCAGCGCGCGGGCGAAGCGCAGTTTCTGCGGCGCGGTCATGCTGCAGCCCGGCGACTGCTCGCCGTCGCGCAGGCTGGTGTCGAAGATGATTACGCGGTCGGCGGCGTGCATACGGGGTGTCCGGGCGGTGGGGGGCGGCGGTCGTGGCGGACGGACTGCGGAATCGGACGGAGTGGGAGTCGAAGCGCGTGCATGGTGGTTTCCTCAGGCGCAGGCCTGTGCGTTGGAAGGGGAGGGCGACGCGGCCGGCGCTTTGAAGCAGGCAGCGGGTTCGGAACCAGGCGGGGGACGACGGGCGGCCAGCGCCACGATGGCGGGCTCCAGGATGTTGGCGCTGCGCACGCGCTGGCGCGGCTTGCGTGGCGCACGCGGGCGCACCTCGGCCAGCAACTGCGCCAGCACGGCGGCGTCGATGTTGCCGCCGGACACCACGGCGCACTTTCGCTTGCTGGCTACGCGACGACCCGCGGCCAACGCGAGCGCACCGGCCCCCTCGGCAATGACATGTTCTTCCAGCGCGAGCCGCACCAGCGTCTCGCGCAGCTCGGCTTCTCGCACCACGACGATGTCGTCGAGCAGTTCGTGCAGCACCCGCTGTGTCAGCTGCCCAGGTTCCTTGACCTTGACGCCATCGGCCAGCGTTGCCGCGGACTCGCGAACGGTGTGGTCCCCGCGCAGCGCCCGCACCATGGCATCCACACCTTCCACCTGCGCACCGATGATGCGCACGCCTTGTGACTTCAGGGCCAGTGCGACACCGGCGGCCAGTCCACCGCCACCGATGGGCACCAGCACCGTGTCAGGCGCCAGTGCGGCCATCTCCAGGCCTACCGTCCCTTGGCCGGCGATCACATCCGGGTCGTCGAAAGCGGACAGCAGGCGATAGTCGTTGTGTTGCGCCAGTTGCAGGGCGAAGGCCTTGGCCTCGTCGTAGTTGTCGCCATGCAGGCGCACGGTGGCGCCCCAGTGCGCGACCCCGGCGATCTTGGTCTGCGGCGCGGTGCGCGGCATCACCGTGATCACCGGGTGGCGCAGGCGATAGCCGGCCCACGCCAGGCCCTGCGCGTGGTTGCCGGCCGAAGCGGCGATGATCGGGCGTTGATCGCCGCGTTCGCGAGCGGCCAGCAGCGCATTCATTGCACCGCGCACCTTGTATGAGCCGGTGCGCTGCAGGTTCTCCAGCTTCAGCCAGCAGCCGAAGCGCTCTGCGAAATGTAGCGGCGTGGCGGCGAGGTGTGGGCGCAGTCGCGCTTGTGCTGCCAGCACGTCAGAGGCGGTGACCCCGAGGTCCGACGAGACACGGGTGTCAGAAAGAACGACGGTGCCAGCCGCATCACCCGACGCGCACGCGAGGTCGCTGCCCGTGGCGCGGCCGCCGGGATGATCAGTTCGTACAGTGCCGACAGAGACTGTGCCGTCAGACATGGGTCAGCCATCCCCCATGGGCCGCATCCTCGCCACGGACCACCCGCTGGTACAGCGCAGCGATCTCGCGGCCGACCCGGTCGGCTTCGAACCGGCGCTCCTCGATGCCGGCAATGCGTGCCACTTCGGCGGCGGTGCCGACGATGAACACCTCGTCTGCGTGTTTCAGTTCATCCAGGGTCACCGCGCGCGACTCGGCGCCGGTCAGCTTCACCAGGGTGTCGCGGGTGACGCCGGGCAGCGCGTCGCGGTGTTCAACGGCAGTGATCCGGCCATCGCAGACCATGAACACGTTGGCGCCGGTGCACTCGACCACGTAACCCTCGGTATCGGTGAACAGCGCCTCGTCGAAGCCGCGACGCTTGGCCTCGTGCTTGGCCAGGATCGAGTTGATGTAGGCGCCGCCCAGCTTCAGCGGTGGCAACGAGGTGGCGGGGTTGCGCCGCCAGCTGGACACGGCCAGACGCGCGCCTTCGCCACCGATGTGCACCAGTGTGGGGAAGGTGGCGACCATCAGGTGCTGCGACTGCGGGCCCACGTCCAGTCCGATCGAGCCGGTGCCGCACCACGCCAACGGCCGGATGTACGCATCGCGATGGCCATTGCGGCGCAGCGTCGCCAGCGTGGCCTCAGTGGCCTGTTCGACGTCGAAACGGATGCCCAGCAACTCGGCACCCTTGCGCATGCGTTCCATGTGCTCGGGCAGGCGGAACACCGCCGCGCCGCCATCGGCCAGGGCGTAGCTGCGGATGCCCTCGAACACCGAGCTGCCGTAATGCATGGCGTGCGTGGTCACCGGCGACTGCGGCGAATCGGCGTCGACGAAGGCGCCGTCCAGCCACACCTGCAGCGCAGGTGGCGCAGTGTCGTGGGCGGCCTGCTCCGGCGCGGCGCTTGCGGCGGTCTCGTTCAGCGACATGGCGAGACCTCGACGGCCAGGCAGTCGTACAGTTTTTCCAACTGCGACTGCAGCGTGTCGACGGCGCGCTCGCCCTCCACCGCTAGGCGCAGGTGCCAGCGGTCGCCGTCGGACTGGGTTTCGCCGTCCACGCTGACGGGGCGGAAGCCGCGACGCTCAGCGGTGCCCAGCACGCGGGTCAGGGCGCCTTCGGCGCGGCGCAGGGTCAGATCAAGTTGGTAGCGTTGCATGGCGCACCTCGCTGGCATGGGGACGGGGGTCGAGCATCATCTGGGCGTTGTTGCGGTTGGGCGGGACTAGCGGCCACACGTTGGCCGCAGCGTCGATGGCGACGTGCAGCAGGGCCGGTCCGGGCGTGGCGAGCAGCTGGCGCAGCGCGTCTTCCATCGACGCCGCCTGGTCCAGGTGGAAGCTCTTGATGCCGAACGCCTCGGCCAGCGCGACGAAGTCGGGGTTGTCCGACAGGTCGGTCTCCGAGTAGCGCTCCTCGAAGAAGATCTCCTGCCACTGGCGGACCATGCCCAGGCGCTGGTTGTCGAGCAGCACGATCTTCACCGGCAGCTGGTAGCGACCCAGCGTGGCCAGCTCCTGCACGTTCATCAGGAACGAGCCGTCGCCGCTGACGCACACCACCTGCGCGTCGCGGCACGCCATCTGCGCGCCGAACGCGGCCGGCAGGCCGAAGCCCATCGCGCCCAACGCGCCGCTGGTCAGGTGCTTGCGTGGATCGTTGAAGCGCCAGTGCTGCGCCACCCACATCTGATGTTGGCCGACGTCGCAGGCGACCACGGCCGACGGCGCCAGTTCCGACAGGCGCTTCAGCAGCGCCGGTGCGTACACGTCGTCGCCCGGCGCGTCGTAGCGCACGGCGTACTGGCGCTTGCGCTCCAGGCACTGCGCGCGCCATGCCGAGCACTCGGGCATCGCGGTCGCCAGCTGGTTCAGGCTGGTGCGCAGGTCACCGCGCACGCCGACGTGGGCGTGGCGCAGCTTGCCGATCTCCGCCGCATCGACATCCAGGTGGATGACCTTGGCGTTGGGCGCGAACTCGCTGAGCTTGCCGGTGGCGCGGTCGTCGAAGCGCGCGCCGACCACCACCAGCAGGTCGGCTTCCTGCACTGCCAGATTGGCTTCGCGGGTGCCGTGCATGCCCAGCATGCCCAGGTTGAGCGCGTGGTTGGCCGGCAACGCGCCGATGCCGCGCAGGGTCAGCACGGTCGGCACCTGCGCGGCCTCGACGAAGGTGCGGAATTCCGCCACTGCATCGCCAAGCGCGATGCCGCCGCCACCGTAGACCACCGGCTTGCGCGCCTTCGACAGCAGCTCCAGCGCGGCGACCAAGGTTGCATTGTCGGCATGCAGCACCGCGTCCACCGCCGCCGGCTCGTGCGCGACCAGATGCATGGCATCGGCGACCTGCACGTTCTTCGGCAGGTCGATCAGCACCGGGCCGGGGCGGCCGGAACGCGCGAGCCGGAAGGCCTCGCGGATCATCTGCGGCAGCTCGTCGACGCTGCGCGGCAGAAAGCTGTGCTTGACGATCGGCAGGGTCATGCCGAACACGTCCACTTCCTGGAACGCATCGGTGCCGATGGTGGTGATCACCGGTCAGGTCCCGACCGCGTTGATGGGCACCG
>CBFGOS010000139.1:0-6154 GCA_965650425.1 uncultured Lysobacter sp.
ACGCCGCTGACAGCGGTGTTTACGCCGGCACCTGGGGCAGCAACGTCAGTTGGTTGTCCGACTACTCCGCCGCCGGCACGTCCGTCTCCAGCAGCCTGGAGCTGGATGCCTACGCCGGTTACCGCGGCAAGTTCGGCGCGCGCGTCAGCTATGACGTGGGCGCGCTGTATTACTGGTATCCGGGTGACTACCCGGCCGGCTTCAACAGCCCCGACACAGCCGAGGTCTACGCTGGACTCACCATCGCCGCCACCGATGCGCTTTCGGTCGGCGCCAAGTATTCGCACGCGGTCACCGACCTGTTCGGCTACGTCGATTCCGACGGAAGCGGCTACCTCGACGTGACCGCCACCTACGCGATCGGTAGCGGCTGGTCACTGGCCGCGCACGGCGGTAAGCAGTGGATCGAGAACAACGAAGCCTACGAATACGCCGACTGGAAGCTGGGCGTAAGCAAGGCCTTCAGCAACGGCTTCTCGGTCGGCGTGGCCTACACCGACACCGATGCCGATGAGGGGCTCTACACCAACGCCTACGGCAACGACATCGCGGGAAGCGCGGTGGCGTTGACCGTGAGCAAGGGGTTTTGACGAATGACCCACCAGACCCCGCACGGTGCATCCCGCGTGCTGACCAAGGCGCAATCGCGACCCGCTTTGAACACCACACGCCCAGCGCTCCACCACACATCCCATTGCGAAGGGGGCAACCGATGAAACTCATCACCGCCATCATCCGGCCGTTCAAGCTCGACGAGGTGCGTGAAGCCCTTGCCGAGGTGGGCGTGTCCGGCATCACCGTGACCGAGGTGAAGGGCTTCGGCCGGCAGAAGGGTCATACCGAGCTGTACCGCGGCGCCGAGTACGTCGTCGACTTCCTGCCCAAGCTCAAGCTCGAATGCGCGGTTGCCGACGCGATGCTCGACGCGGCACTGGAAGCCGTACAGAACGCCGCGAAGAGCGGCAAGGTCGGTGACGGCAAGATCTTCGTCACCTCCATCGAACGCACGATCCGCATCCGCACGGGCGAGATCGACGAAGACGCGCTGTGAACAGGGGGACGGCACGATGAAACACAACGACTTGATGAAACCGGTGCTGGCGATGGCCGCAGCGGACAAGCCCCGGATGACGGGCCGTCTGGCACACGCTGTCTGGGGAGCGGCGGTGCTGGGTGCGCTGGCGGCATCGCTGCCGGCGCACGCGCAGGATGCCGCGGAGGTGGCGCAGGCTGCCGCCTCCGTGGCGGCGCCGGTGGTGGAGAAGGGCGACGTGGCGTGGATGATGACGTCCACGCTGCTGGTGCTGCTGATGGTGGTGCCGGGTCTGGCGCTGTTCTACGGCGGCCTGGTGCGTAGCAAGAACGTGCTGTCGGTGCTGATGCAGGTGCTGACGGTGTTCTCGCTGATCGTGCTGCTGTGGGTGGCCTACGGCTACTCGCTGGCGTTTGCCGGCGGCAATGCGTTCATCGGCACGCTGGACCGCGTGTTCCTGCTGGGCATCACCAAGGACTCGCTGGCGGCCACGTTCACCGCCGGCGTGTCGATTCCCGAGTACGTGTTCGTCGCGTTCCAGGCCACCTTCGCCGGCATCACCGGCGCGCTGATCGTCGGCGCGTTCGCCGAGCGCATCAAGTTCCGCGCGGTGCTGCTGTTTTCGGTGCTGTGGTTCACCTTCGCCTACCTGCCGATCGCGCACATGGTCTGGTATGCGCCCGACGGGTTCCTGTTCGCCAAAGGCGCGATTGATTTCGCCGGCGGCACGGTGGTGCACATCAACGCAGGCGTCGCCGGGCTGGTGGGCGCGTACCTGGTGGGCAAGCGCACCGGCTACGGGCGCGATGCGATCAAGCCGCACAACGTGACTTTCACCATGGTCGGCGCGTCGCTGCTGTGGGTGGGCTGGTTCGGCTTCAACGCCGGCTCCAACCTCGAAGCGACGTCCGGTGCGGCGCTGGCGTTCATCAACACGCTGGTGGCCACTGCGGCCGCGGCGATCGCATGGACGCTGGTGGAAGCAGTGCACAAGGGCAAGCCGTCGATGCTCGGCGGCGCTTCGGGCGTGGTCGCCGGCCTGGTCGGTATCACCCCGGCGTGCGGCACGGTCGGTCCGCTGGGCGCGATCGTGATCGGTGCAGTCGCGGGCTTGGCCGGCGTGTGGGGCGTGACCGGGCTGAAGCGCCTGCTGCGCGCGGATGACTCGCTGGACGTCTTCGGCGTGCATGGCGTCGGCGGGATTGTCGGGGCGCTGTTGACCGGCGTGTTCACCGCGCCGTCGCTGGGCGGCACCGGTGCCGCCGACTTCTCCATCCCGCATCAGTTGGGCGTACAGGCGCTGGGCGTGGGCATCACCGTGGTCTGGTCCGGCGTGGTGTCGCTGCTTGCCTTCGCGCTGGTCAAGGCGCTGGTCGGCCTGCGTGTGCCGGAGGAATCCGAACGCGAAGGTCTGGACATCACCTCGCACGGCGAGGCCGCATACGAAAGCTGACTGCGACGCGTGGCATCTCTCAACGAAGACGGGCTCACCCTCCCCCCGTTTTCGCCTTTGGGCCCGGGTTTCCCGGGCCCGGTTTTTTCCAGGGAGGCGGGCACGCCGCGCCGCGCGGCTTCGCGTGCCGATCGCGTCATCAAAGGAACCTGCCATGATCAGTTATCGCGAAGTCCATTCCGGCGACACCGGCCTGGTCGCGGATCTGTGCCTGCTGCTTCAGGACAACGTGGCGCGGGGCGCGTCGGTCGGTTTCCTGAATCCGCTGCGCCTGCACGTGGCAGCCGAATACTGGCATGGCGCGTTGCGCACGCTGGGACGCAGCCAACGCATGTGGGTGGCCCTGCATGGCGAGCGCGCCGTGGGCACGGTGCAGTTGGCGCTGTGCGAACGCGAGAACGGCCAGCACCGCGCCGAAGTGCAGAAGCTGATGGTGCTGGGTGGCTATCGCCGACGGGGCATTGCCTCGCGGCTGCTCGACCTGGTGGATGCCTGTGCCGACGCCGAAGGGCGCACGTTGCTGGTGCTCGACACGGCGGCCGGCTCCTCGGCCGAGCACTTGTACCAGGCGCGAGGCTGGGACCGCGCCGGCGCGATTCCAGGCTTTGCCCGCGAGCCGGATGGCGCGCTGGCGCCGACCGTGCTGTATTTCCACTGCAGGGGCCCATTGGGCTGACGAGGGCGCGGGGCAACCTGCCCGCTGGCCGGTGCGAGGCGGATTGCACGTTAAGCTGGCTTGGTGCCGCCATTCCGTGCGGTGAAAGCTGGTCCAAGCCGCGTGGGCAACCTGATCAATCTCAACGCACGACGCCCCCGCACGGCCGGTCCTGAGGACGCGCCGGTGTCGGTCACGGCGTTCGGTTTCTGCATCGGGCCCACGTTCGTGCCATGGCAGGCGGTGTCGATGATCCATGCCAGCCGCGTGCAAGCCGTGCCGGGCGCGGACCTGGTCCTGGAGTTCGCGGCGCACGGCCAGTGCCTGCCCGTGCGTGCAACGCAACCGGGCTTTTCCGCGTTGGAGGCGGCCATGCTTGTCGCCTTTCCGGACGCCGCCGGTTGGCGCGACGTCCTGCAGGCGCCATCGCGTCCGCCCGGCCGGACCCTGCTCTACCGACGACCGTAACGCGACACCGGCACGCTTCAGGTGCCGCGCCGGGTGTCCGCCACGAAGTCCGCGAAGCCGCTGACGAAGGCCGCGAGCTGGCGTTGCACCAGATCGTTGACCAGCGCGCCCTCGGCATCGAACGCTTCGTGCGCACGCGACACCATCAGTCGACCGCCGGTCCAATGCTGCACGCCCAGGGTGCGCAATACCGGCAGCCATGCGTTCTGCGAAAGAATCGTGCCGAAACCGCCCGGTGACGCGCCGAACACCGCCACCGGCCGGCCGCCAAACACCGCGGGAATGTCGCTGGCCGGTCGCGAGAGCCAGTCGATGGCATTCTTGAACACGCCAGGGATCCCGTTGTTGTACTCGGGCGTGGCCAGCAGAAGCCCGTCGCAGGCCAGCACGCGTGCCTTCAGGGCCTGCACGGCCACCGGAAGGCCATCGCGCGACTCCACATCACCGTCGTACAGCGGAATGCCGTGCAGGGTGGCGATCTCGAGCTGCACGCCTTCGCCGGCCACGCGCTGCGCCGCGCGCAGCAGGGCGGTGTTGTAGGACTTGCTGCGCAGGCTGCCGGAGATGCCAAGAAGGCGGGTCATGGGTCGGGTCTCGTGTTGGCCAGTTGCAGTGGATCAGGGGGAGAACCGGCGGTAACCTCAGCCCGCCGTCGTCCCGCGTCGCTTCGCCCACGCGCAAAGCCCGGCAATCGCCAACGTCAGCACCACGGTCGACAGCAACTGCGCGCGCGAATCCGGTGACAGCAGGGTCAACGCGAAAATCAGCCCGAGGATGCCAAGCCCGGCCAGCGTCACGTACGGAAACCCGCGCATGCGGAACGGCAGGCCGCGCCCGTCGCGGTCCGCGCGACGGCGCAGCACCCACTGCGAGGCCAGCGTAATGGTCCACACCATGAGGCAGGTGGAACCGACCAGGTTGAGCAGCGCCGGGAGCACCTTGCCGGGCCAGCGCAGCTCCAGCGCGGTGGCGGCAAAGCCGAACGCCACGCTGGCCAGCACAGCCAGCACCGGAACGCGGCCCGCGCTCAATCGCGCCAACGCACGCGGCGCCTCGCCGCGCTGCGCCAGCGAATAGGCCATGCGCGACGCGCCGTACAGGTTGGCGTTGAGCGCCGACAGCAGCGCCACCACCGCCACCAGCGTGATCGCCGCAGCAGCGCCGGGGATGCGTGCCACTTCCAGCACCGCCGCGAACGGCGACTTGAGCGCCTCGCTGGTCCACGGCACCACCGCGATGATCACCGCCAGCGACCCCAGGTAGAACACCAAGATGCGCCACGCCACGGTACGGATCGCCTGCGCCAGGCTGCGCCCCGGATGCTCGGACTCGGCCGCGGCAATGGCGACGATCTCGGTGCCGCCAAACGCGAACACCACCACCAGCAGCGCTGCGCCGATGCCGGCCAGTCCGTTCGGCGCGAAGCCGCCATGCGCGGTGAAGTTGCTCCAACCCGGCGGCGTCACTTCGGGCAACCATCCCAGCAGCAGGGCGATGCCAATGGCGATGAAGGCCAGGATCGCCACCACCTTGACGATGGCAAACCAGAACTCGAACTCGCCAAAGTTGCGCACGCCCAGCAGGTTGATCGCGGTGAACACCACCATGAATCCCAGCGACAGCCACGGTACCGGCAACGCCGGCCACAGCGTCGCCAGCAGCCCCGCGGCGCCCACCGATTCGGCGGCCACCACGATCACCACCTGCAACCACCACAACCACCCAACGGTGGCACCGGCGACCGGGCCGAAGGCATCGGCGGCATACACCGAGAACGCACCGCTGGCGGGGTGCGCCGCCGCCATTTCGCCGAGCGCATGCATGACGATGATCACCAGCGCGCCGGCGATCAGGTAGGACACCAGCACCGCCGGTCCGGCGGCCTGGATGCCCACGCCCGAGCCCAGGAACAGGCCGGCGCCGATCGCCGTGCCCAGCCCCATCATGATCAGCTGTCGCGGCTTGAGCGCGTGTTGCAGCGGGGTGTCGGGGGCAGCCGACGGGGGCGCGGACGCACGCGGCGCCGAGAGTTCAGGGGTAGACATCAGGCGGGCTCGCGCTCCGGGGCGGATCGGTCGGGGTGCGTCACCATACCGCGGCCCGGACGTGTCCCGCCCGCACCGGTGCGCACGCCCTCATGTCCGCCGCGAACGGCGCCGAGACCGCGGTTGGCTCAGGGCGCCTTGGGCGGGCACACCGGGCTGCCCTTGTCGAACACCACCTTCCACACGCCCGGCGCCTCGCGTCGCCAGATCGAATTGAAGCGCGCGATGACCTTGCCCGAGGGGTCGCGCACCGGTCCGGTGCTGAGGGCCAGCGTGCCCGACTCCAGCACCTGCACCTGGTCGGGCTCCCACGAGAACGGGGCGTCCGCGCCCTCGTACAGCCGCGCCCACGACGCGGCTACCGCCGCACGCCCACGCGTGGCCTGCTCGCCGGCGAAGAACACGGTCTCCTCGGCCAGGAAGCCGGTGAAGGCGGCATGGTCGCGGCTGTACGAGGGCGCGGCTGTACGAGGGCGCGGACGCCCCGTTCTCGTGGGAGC
>CBFGOS010000140.1:0-6143 GCA_965650425.1 uncultured Lysobacter sp.
TCGCATGCAGGCGGAGTGACGGCAATCCTGGAGACGGTGCCCCGCTGGCCGCGCTGGAGACCGCGCGGCGCGCCACGTCGCATGGCTACTACCTGCAACTCGCCGAATCGCTGCCTCCCTGCCGCCAGGCACTGCAGGCGCTGGAGCAGGCCGTCGACACGCGTCTGGGCATGGACGGCCCCAGCTTTACCGCGGTGCGCGAGCAACTGGGGCACCTGGAAGACGTGGTACGCCGCTTCGCCCGCGATGCGGGCGTGCTGCTCGACGGCGATACGGGAGAGCCGGAGGCGGCGACTGGCGCGGCGTCGGCCAATGCGCCACTTGAATCGACGGGCGCGGTAGCGGTGGCAGCTGGCGGAGCTGCGGCACCGAACGTTGCGATCGCCACGCGCAAGGAGGCCATCGCCCAACTGCGCCGCGTGGCCGAGTTCTTCCGGCGCACTGAACCGCACAGTCCGGTGGCCTACCTCGCCGAGAAGGCGGCGCGCTGGGGCGAGATGCCACTGCACGTGTGGCTCAAGCGCGTGATCAAGGACGACAGCACGTTGGCGCAGATGCAGGAACTTCTGGACCTGGACGAGCACAGCGAGGCGCTGGACTGAGCAATGCCCGCACTTACAGCACGGTGAATTCAATCCGACGATTACGCGCTCGACCTTCGGCGCTGCTGTTGTCGGCCACCGGTCGGTCCGGTCCCAAACCCTGCACCGTCATGCGTGACGGCTCAATCCCGGCACTTTCCAGGTAACGACGCACCGTTTCCGCACGCGACTGACTCAGCGCAACATTGCCCGCGCGCGCACCGACGTTGTCGGTGTGCCCGCTGATCCGCACCCGTGCGCCACCGATGCCGCGCATGGCCGTGGCCATCTGCTCCAGCACGGCGATGCCCTGCGCGGTCAGGTTGGCGCTTCCGCTCTGGAACTCGATAGTGCGGTTGGCCAGCGCCTGGTCCAGCACCGCCTGCTTGGAGCCGCCCACGCGCAACCCGTTGTGCACGGTCCACGTTCGGTTGAGCGATGTCGACATGCGGCTGGCCAGCTGCTGGCGCTGCGCCTCGTTGCCGACCTGGCCCTGCACGCGCACTACGTTGCCGTTGACCTCCAGCTGCCCGCCCGATACCTGGCGCAGGTCATCAGCCAGCAGGTTGACCACGTGCGACTGCCAATTGGGCGGCGCGACCACGTTGTCGACCTCGATGCGGTCCACCACGCGCGCCTCGCCGTACAACGCACGCAACCGCGCCACCACCGCCACCCGGGTCGCTTCATCCGGCACCGTGCCGGCCACGATCACTGGTTTGCTGGCGCCGGCGACGGCCGCTGCCGGCGCGGGCAAGGCGGAAGTGGCAGTGGCAGTGGCAGTGGCCGCAACAGCGGGCGCGGCCACGTGCTGCGATGCCCGTACCTGCCCCGCCAGGCCCCATGCCCCGGCCGTGGCCACCAGCAGGCCCGAGCCCGCCACGCCTGCCCATCCGATTACGCGCTCGGCCATGCTCATGTCCCCAGAAACGTTTCGCCAAACACTTTGCGCGCGACCCGTAGCGACAGTTCGTCGCGGTCAAGGAAGCTCACCAGTCGATTGAGTCCGTAGTCGCCGGCCACCAGTTCCTCCACCCACGCGGCGTCGTCGACGCGGATCAGGTGCTCCTGCGCTGCGCGCGGGTCCATCGCCGCATGCAGGGTGCGGCCGTCGGCGCCGTTGAAGCCGACCACCAGGCGTGGTTTCGGCTCGTCCGGCAGCACCAGCGCCAACTCGAAGGCGGCGCGGCCGAGGAACCCGCCCATCAGGTCGAGCCAGAACGCGGCCACCAAGGGTCGGTACAGCGGATCGCGTGGCAGCGGCAATGACAATCCCTTGTCGATCTGCGCGCTGCCGCCCGTCAGTACCGGCTGCAGCAACAAGCCCAAAGCCGGCAACGTCCACGCCAGTCGTCCGCCGTGGCCCGCGTCGTCGAACAGGCGATCCAATGCCCCGATGTCCTGCAGGTCGAGGAAGTCGAGGAACGGGGCCTCGTAATGCGTCGGCTCCACACTCAGCGACACGCGCGTCTCGGCCAGCGCGCGCAGCACCGGCGCCGGGTCGTCGGCGGCGACCGCCAGTCGGGCCTGCCGCGCCATGCCGCCCCACGGCCGACTCAGCGCAAGCGCGCTGCGGGCAACGAATGGCAACGGCTGCGCCACGTCGAAGCGGGTCGCCACCATGAAGGGGAAGCGCCGTCCTGATGCATCGCTGCTGGCCAGGATGTGCCCGCCAATGCCCGTTCGGCTGCGTGAGCCGAGGAATGCGAAGTGCATCGGCGAAGCCGCGTCGTACGTCCGCTTCCAGTCGGGGTCACGGGACAGCAGTTCCGCGGCCTGCTCCGCCCAGCGATCAAGCTGCACCATCAGGGGGGCATGCCCGCCGTCGCGGACGAAGTCACCGCAGGTCGGCAACTTGCCGAAGTAGCCCACCGGCCACTCGGTATCGATCCCGCTGGCCATCAGCGCGCTCCCGCCGGAACAGCAGGACGACCAGCCGGCCCAGCACCCGCGCTGACGCCACTCCCAGCCGAACCGGGTGACGCCGCGTCGCTGGTCGATGCACCCGTGGTCACGTCCGACAGGGGTGCGTTGGCCGTCGCCGTCGCCGGCGCGGCCACCGCCATGCCGGCCACCATCGCCGGCAGGCGGCCACCGTGTTTGCGACTGGTGGTCTGGCGCTCCTGCGCCTGGCTGACACTGACGATGCGCAGTTCCATGTTCACCGTCGCTTCGCCGTCGCCTATGGCCATGCGGTAGTGCTGGTCGCCGAGCTGCGTGGTGCGTGCCGCTTCGAACAGGCGCGACATGCCCTTGGACCCCGGCGCGTTGAACACCTCAACACTCCGGCCGTCGGCGGTGACCGCCTCGATGCGTACGCCGGGCGCGCCTAGCGGGTGGGGCAAGGTGAACGTGGTCCAGGTCGCGGGCGTGTTGCGGTAGCGCAACTGCTGGCCGTCCACGGTGATGGTGTACTCGCGGCCCAATGCGGGCTCCGGCCGGATCTCGAACACCATGCTCGGCCCGCCACCGCCCGCCGTGGCCCCGGCGCCGCCCACCGGGGCGACCCAGCCGGCGTAGCCGTCCATCAGCTCGGGGCGCAGGGTGATGCCGATGTCGGCCCAGCGCTGCGGGCTCATGGTGTTGCCGCGACGGATCACCAGCGCCCCCAGCGCCTCGCTGCTGAAGCGGGCGATGGCGCCGTCGGGGCCGAAGACTTGCGCCTCGTCGGCGGGCGCGGCCTCGACGCTGGCCGACGCGTCGTACGGGTACTTGCGGCCGATGCCCTGTTCGAACGGTTGGTACACCTGCGCCGTCCACGTGCGATTGAGCTCGGCTTCGGCCGGGCGCACCAGTGCGGCGAAGGCCTGCACCACCGGACGGATCAGCAGCGGGCGCAGCGCGTTCCGCTGCGACTCCGTCAAGCCGTTCAGCATCTGCTCGTCAACCAGGCGTTGCGCCTCGCCGATCTCGCCGCTGTTGCCGTCCAACGTTTCCTGCATCAACTTGCGCGCCCCGGGGCCGGGATCGCCCTGTCCCTTGATGGCGTTGAGGCGACTGCGCAGCTTGCCGAGCGCTTCGAAGTAGGCATCGGCCAGCGCCGGCTGGCCGTCCCGCGGCTGCATCAAACGCGCCAAACCCTGGAACTCGCGCCCGATGACACCCATCGCCGTCGCTGCGGGCTTGCCATCAATCCCCGAGGCCTGCGGGTTGCGGCCCAACACCACGCGATTGAACCACGCCACCAGGCCACCGCCCTTGCCGCCGCGCTGTGCCGCCGGGTTGTCCCACACCGTCTCGCGGTTCACCGCCTCCAGTAGCGTGCGCAGCGGCGAGTTCCGCGGGTCGCCGATGCGGTCCATCTGCGCCGCCGCCTGCGCGAAGCTCCCGAACTCGGCGACGCTCACGCCCTGCAGGAACTGGCGCCATTGCCGTGCATATTCGCCCTTGTACAGTGCGGTCAGTTCCTTGGCCACGTGCTCGGGGCTTCCGGCCAGCGTGAGGTCGTCCTGTACCGTGGCTTCGAGGACCCAGTCGGTGCTGCTGAGTTCGGCGTTGGCCGCCTCGCGGATGGCATCCTGCACGTAATTCTCCCACGCCGCGCGGGTGAAGGCGCCCGACACGGAGTGGCTGCCTTGCACCGCGCCGCTGGCGCCGTCCTCGCCCAGCAGGCTGGCGACGGTAACCGGTGCGAAGCGCGTCGCCGCACGCGCCTTGATCTGCGCATAAACGCGATCGCGCGCAGGCGTGCCTTTCATGACCAGGCGCAGGGCCTCGCGACTGTCGTCGACCAGCCCGAACTTCGGCTGGATCAGCGGCCATTGCGGATCGGACGACAGCGCCACGTAGGTGGTCATCAGCCGGCCTGCGGCGCGCAGCAGCTCCTCGCGCGGCATCGCGCCGCGGTTGGCCTCCAGCCAGCTGCGCCAGAAGCGGGTGAGCTGGTCGTCGAGGTGGCTGGCTTCCACCCGGCTGCGGTCGCCGAGCATCAGGTAGGTCTTGAGCGCGTTGTACGCGTCCTCGGCATCGGTAGGTGAGGCTTCGCGGTACAGCGCGTCGGTGCCGGGGGCGCTCGGGGATGCGGACCCGGTTGCGGCAACCGCGCCCGTCGCGGTTAAGCCATTGGCCGCGGGCAACGGGGCGGGCATGCCCGCCGTATCGGCGCCCGGCAAGAGGGTACGCACCTGGCCACGGTGCGCGACCACGTCGCCGAGGTATCCCTCCAGGCGCGCGGTCACCGGCTGCAGCATCAGCTGCCGCATGCCGTGGAAAAACTCCGCGCGCAGCTTGGCCTCGATCCGCTCGCCCTGGTACAGGCCCAGGCCCAGCGCGATCGGGTTGTCCTGGCGGTACTGGCCCAGCTGCGCCAGGCGGTCATGCAGGATGAGCAGCGCCTCGACCCGCGATTGCAGGTCCACGCGCTCACGCTGCAGCGCGACGGCCTTGTCGAAGTCGGCGGTGACGTTGGCCACCAGCTGGCGGTTGCCGGTGTACGACCACGTCCATCCCGCCAGCGCCAGCGCCAACAAGCCGGCCCCCGCGGCGAACGCGCCATAGCGGAGACGATTGCGCTTGGGACTGGCGTATTGCCGCACCAGGTCGCGGTCGGCAAAGATCACCCGGCGGAACAGACCCAGCAGGAAATGGCTGCTTTCCAGCACCGGCCGGCGCTCACCCGGACAGTGGCCCGCGCCCAGGGCGAACTGGCGGACGACGCGGTCGGAGGCCGGCTGCACCGCCACGCCTTCCTGCAGCGCGCTGGTGAAGTAAAAGCCGCGGAACACCGGCTTGAACTGGTACGGGTTGTCTTCGAACAGCGTGGCGATGAACGTCCGCAACGCCGGTTTGATGCCGGCAAACTCCATCGGCAGGGTCAGCAGACCGGGTGACACCTCCCGACCGCGCAGCATCGCCATCTGCGCCACGCCCATCTCGCGCAGGCCTTCGGCCAGCAGGTCGAAGTGGTGGTCGAAGGCGGTCAGCGCGTCGCCGTCCACGCGTGGTTCGCCCGGGCGTTCCATCGCATACGGCAGCGTCGCACCCCAGGCGTTCTCGCGCTCGGACGGATCCAGGCCGCGGAAGAAATCGTTGAAGCCGGCGATCAGGTCGGCCTTGGTGAACACCACGTAGACCGGCGCGAACACCTCCAGCCGTTCGGTCAGCTCCTGCACGCGCTGGCGCAGGTTCTTGGCCAGCTCGATCGCGAACTCGGGCTTGCTGGCCGACAGCTCGCCGATGGACGCAGCGATCAGGATGCCGTTGATCGGCGCGCGCGGCCGGTGCTGCTTCAACAGATCGAGGAACGTCAGCCACTCGCGCCGGTCCTCGGCACTGACCGAATAGCGCCCGGCGGTGTCGAGCACGATGCCTTCGGTGGTGAAGTACCAGTCGCAGTCGCGGGTGCCGCCGAGGCCGCGGATGACGTTGCTGCGGTTGTCCTCGAACGGGAAGCGGAGGCCGGAATTGAGGATCGCGGTGCTCTTGCCCGCGGCCGGGTTGCCGATGATCACGTACCACGGCAGTTCGTACAGCGCGGCATTGCCCTTGAGTTGGCCCAGCCTGGACGACTTGATTGCCCTCACCGCTTCGGCCATGCGCTCGCGCAGCTGCTCGGCGTCGGCG
>CBFGOS010000141.1:0-6140 GCA_965650425.1 uncultured Lysobacter sp.
CAAGCGCGCGGTGGTGACCAAGCGCCTCAAGCCGGTGCCGGTGGAGTGCATCGCGCGCGGCTACATCATCGGCAGCGGCTGGAAGGACTACCAGCGCACGGGGCGCATCAGCGGCATCACCCTGCCCGACGGCCTGCGCCAGGCCGAGAAGCTGGCCGAGCCGATCTTCACCCCGTCGACCAAAGCCGCTGTGGGCGACCACGACGAGAACATCGACTTCGACACCGCGGTCAAGCTGGTGGGTGCCGACCTGGCCGAGAAGGTGCGCGATGCCACGCTGCGGCTGTACTCGTTCGCGCGCGACTATGCGGCGCAGCGCGGCATCCTGCTGGCTGACACCAAGTTCGAGTTTGGCACCGACGCCGATGGCCGCCTGTACGTGATGGACGAGGTACTGACACCGGACTCCTCGCGCTACTGGCCGGCCGACGAGTACCAAGTCGGCACCAGCCCGCCGAGCTACGACAAGCAGTTCGTGCGCGACTACCTGGAAACGCTGGACTGGGACAAGACGCCGCCTGGCCCGACGTTGCCGGCGGAGGTGATCGCCCGCACCCGGGCGAAGTATGCCGAGGCGCTGCAGAAGCTGGCGGGGATCAGCGTCGACTGACGCCTATCTTCCGCACGCTGTGAACAAAGGCGCTCCGCAAGGGGCGCCTTTTTGTTTGCCTCGGCGGGACCGGACCTGCGCCAGGGCGATTGCAGGCTCGTGCATCCGCGGCATGACTTTGGCCGCGCCGACCTCGATACTCGCTTCACCGGCCCAGGGGAGAGGCATGAACATGAGCGAACGACCGATCGACCGCTGGTTCGCCAGCTATTCCGGCGACCACCGCAATCCGACCAACCAGCTGATCCACGTGGTCTGCGTACCGGCGATCCTGTGGAGCGTGATTGCGTTGCTGTGGTGTATCCCGGCTCCGGGCACGTGGTTCAAGCCGGGTTTCTGGGCGGGTGTCGCCATGGTCGTGGCCGCACTGTTCTACTACCGCCACACGCGCCGGCTCGGCCTGGGCATGGTGGTGGTGTTCGTGCTGATGGGCCTGCTGACACGCTGGCTGTTCGACACCTTCGGTGCGCAGACGCTGCTGACGTTGGCCGTCGGCGTGTTCGTGGTGGCCTGGATCGGGCAGTTCGTGGGGCACAAGATCGAGGGACGCAAGCCAAGCTTCCTGACCGACCTCACCTACCTGCTGATCGGACCGGCATGGGTGCTGGCGAAGCTGTACCGGCGGCTCGGGTTGGCCTACTGACGCCAGGCGCCGCACGTTGCGTCCGTGCGGCGTTGCATCGGCCCCGCCACGTTCGCCAATCCACACGCCAGATCGACGCAGTCGTACAGCGGCGCACAGGCGCACAATAGGCCGCCGCCTACTCCGGATCGTCGATGCCCGCTCGCGACCTTGGCCTGATCCTGCTGGTTTGCCTGACCTGGGCCGGCAACTTCCTCACGTCCGCACTGGCCTTGCGGGAGATCCCGCCGGTACTGTTCACGGCGCTACGTTTCGCGCTGCTGGCGTTGCCGCTGCTGTTCTTCCTCAAGCGTCCGGCACCGGGCCAGTGGCCTCGGCTCATTGCCGTATGCCTGCTGATCGGTGTCCTGCACTTCGCCACCAGCTTCACGGCGTTGAAGCTTGCCGGTGACCTGTCCTCGCCTGCCATCGTGCTGCAGAGCTACGTGCCGATGACCGCGCTGCTGGCGTGGCTGATGCTGGGCGAACGCTTCGCCTGGCGCACGGGCCTTGCCATTGCGATCAGCTTCGCGGGCGTGCTGGTGCTGGGGCTTGACCCGATGGTGCTGGACCACCCGATGGCGTTGCTGATGATGGTGGTGTCGGCGTTTTTCCTCGCGCTGGGCACGGTGCTGATGAAAGGCCTGCGCGGTCTCGATGCCTTCAGCCAACAGGGTTGGACCGCGCTGATCAGCGTCCTGCCCCTGCTGGTCGCAAGCGTGCTGCTGGAGCCGGGCGCCATCGCGCGCCTGCCCGACGCCACGTGGGTGGCGTGGCTGGGCGCGGTGTATGCGGCGTTCCTGTCGTCACTGGTAGGGCACGGCCTGTATTACGTCCTCGTGCAGCGGCATCCAGTGGCGCAGGTGACGCCATGGCTGCTGCTGGTGCCGGTGCTGGCGGTCGGACTGGGCATTGCCTTCTGGGGCGATCGTCCGGGGCCGCGGCTGTTCGTCGGCGGCGCCATGGTGCTGGGGGGTGTCCTGGTGATCGCGCTGCGCACCCTGTCGAAGGCGCGTCTGTCGTCGGGCGTCCGGGTGAGCGCTGGGCACAAGGCACCGGGCACGCACCTTGGCGATTGACGCCCGTCAGTCGATGTCGCCGGGACGCGGGTCGAACATGTCGGCGGCAGGCTGGAACGCGCGCGGCGTGTAGCCGAAATCCCGCATCGCTGGTGCGGCGTCGAATACCAGGTCGCTGCGCATGCGCCGCACGGCGGCTTCGCCGAGGCCGGTGCCCTTGCCGACCAGTTGCGCCGCCAGCAACGCTGCAGTGAACAGCGGCGACGGCAACTCGACCAGCCGCGGCGGAGGCTGCAGCGTCGCCAGCACGCGCGCCACCATCTCGCGGTAGGGCAAGGCCTCTCCGCCGGGCAAGGCATAGGCGTGGCCGTGCGTCGTGGCGGCGTCGGCGCACGCCAGCGCGGCCTGCGCCAGGTCCTCCACGTGCACCGGTTGGCGCAGCCCAAGTGCGTTGCGCGGCAGCGGGAAACGTCCCCAGCGCTTGGCCAGGGTCGCAATGCGGGTCAACGTCGCGTCCCGCCCCGCACCGTACACCAGCGTGGGCCGCAGGATCGTGGCGGCGGCACCGCGCTTGCGGGCCGTCTCGAAGACGATGGCCTCGCCGTCGCGCAGGCGACGCGCGACGTCACGCTCGTGCGCATCGGCCGAGCCCTCCTTGGTGGCCACGCTGGTGGACCCGAAGGCGATGACGCGGCCACACACCACGGGCGATGTCGCGTACCAGCGGGCGAACGCATCGAGCGGACCGCAACTGAAGATCGCATCGACCTCTTCGGGCAGCGCCGGCAATTGGCTGAAATCGCCCTGCAACCAAGCCAGTCCGGGCCGATCGGGCTGCGGATCGCGCGACACCGCGGTGACCCACCAGCCCGCGCGCGACAGTCCGGCCAGCAAGGGACGGCCGATCTGGCCGGTGGCTCCGAAGACCAGCGCGTGACGCATCGATCAGACCCGCGGTGCCTTGGGCGGGAGCACGGCCCGCAGCCAGAGGAAGCCGAGTACCGCGGCAATCACCGACGCGCCCAGGATGCCAAGCACCGCCTCCTCATAAAACAATGGATCCCGGTAAGCGAGGGACGCGATGAAGAGACTCATCGTGAACCCGATGCCACACATCAGCCCCAGGCCCAGCATGGCCCGCAGGTCCATGCCCGCCGGGAAGCGTGCCCAGCCGAGGGCGCGCATCGCCACCGCCGCCCCGACGATGCCGATCGGCTTGCCCAGGACCAGGCCGAGCACCACGCCCAGCGGCAACGCCGCCTTGGCATCCGCCAGGCTCAGGTCGCCCAGGTACAGGCCGGCATTGGCGAAGGCGAACACCGGCAGGATGGCGTACGCCACCCATGGATGCAGCGCGTGCTCGAGGTGCTCCAGCGGCGAGTGCTCGATTTCGTCGGGGATGTCGTTGTGCTTGTTGACGTGCGGAATCATCAGGCCGGTGGCCACGCCGGCAAGTGTGGCGTGAACCCCTGACTTGAGCACGCACACCCACAGCACCACGCCCAGCAGCAGGTATGGGGCCAGGCGCGTGACGCCACGGCGATTGAGCAACCACATGCCACCCAGTGCCGCCGCAGCCCATGCCAGCGCGGTCAGCGACAAGCCATGCGAATAGAACAGGGCGATGATGAGGATGGCGATCAGGTCGTCCACGACGGCGATGGTGGACAGCAGCAACTTCATTCCCACCGGCACACGCGAGCCCAGGAGGGCCAACGCGCCGAGCGCGAACGCGATGTCGGTGGCCGTCGGCACCGCCCATCCACGCATCGCCTGCGCGTCGCCATGGTTGAGCGCGGTGAACAGCAGCGCCGGCACCGCCACGCCCGCACTGGCACACACCAGCGGCAGCACGAGCTGCTCGCGCCCGGCCAGTTGGCCACTGAGCGTTTCGCGCTTGATCTCCAACGCCACCAGCAGGAAGAAGATCGCCATCAGGCCATCGTTGATCCACAGCAGGGCTGGCTTGGCGATATCCAGCTCTCCCACACGCACCTGCACGGGCATGTCGCGGAAGGCCGCGTAGGCTTCGCTCAGGGGCGAATTGGCGAAGATCAGCGCCAGGACCGCCGCACCGATCAGCATGATGCCGCCGGCGGCCTCCAGCCGGAAGAACTCGGCCAGGACGTGCATGGCGCGCGAACGCAGGGGCGCGGGTGTGTTGTGCGTCGTGGGCTCCGTCATCGGGTCAGTATACCGGCGGCGTGTAGCGCTCCTCCCCGCTCCATCAGTGCTGCAGCATCACCAGTTCGAACGCCACCCAGGCCAGCAACGCCACCAGCAGCACGCCTCCTTCGCGCTTGCTCACGCGCAGGTCACCGCGCAGCATCGGTACCATCATCACGGCGAATACCAGGGCCGCGGGCAACTCGAAGCGGACAAAGGACTCCGGCAATGGCAGCGGGTTGAACGCGGCCATGCCGCCGACCACCAGCAACACATTGCACAGGCTGGAACCGATGACATGCCCCGCCACCAGATCGCCCTGCCCGCGGCGGGCCGCAGTGATGGCGGCCGCCATTTCGGGAAGGGCCGTGCCAATCGCCACGGGCAGCAGGCCGGTGAGCAGCGGGCTCATGCCAAGCCCGGCGCCGGCTATGGGCGCGTGCGTCACCACCAGGCGCGAGCCGTAGTACAGCATTGCCGCCGCGATGGCGAAGCGCACCAGGTTGAGGGCGAGATCGGTGCGGGTGCGGGCGAAGGCCTCGATCTCGGCCTGCAGCTCGGGCGTTTCGTTGCGGCCGCGCATCAGCGCGAATGCCAACACGAGCACGAACGCGACCACGAGCACGAGGCCCTCGCCCTGCGAGAGCACGCCGTCCAATCCCAGCATCATCACCGCCACCGTGCCGAACAGCAGCACCAGCAGCAGCGGCGAGAGCGCACGCTAACGAATGACCATGGGCGTCGCCACCGCGGCCGCGCCCAACGTCAGGCCGAAGTTGACGACGTTGCTGCCCACGGCATTGCCCAAGGCCAACGTCTGCTGCCCGCGTACGATCGCGTGAGCGTTGACCGCCAGCTCGGGCAGCGAGGTGGCGAAGGCCACCAGCAGCAAACCAGTGGTGAACGGCGTCAGGCCGAAGCGCTGCGCCAGGCCGGCCGCGCCCTTGATGATCGAATCCCCGC
This sequence comes from uncultured Lysobacter sp., assembly GCA_965650425.1. Taxonomy (GTDB): domain Bacteria; phylum Pseudomonadota; class Gammaproteobacteria; order Xanthomonadales; family Xanthomonadaceae; genus Aerolutibacter. The sequence continues at coordinate 5,381 of CBFGOS010000141.1, forward strand.
CCAGCGCCAGCAGCACCAGACCCAACAAGAACATGCCAACGGCTGCGAGCATCGTCCTTCCTCCCCATGGGTGACACGGGATTCTATGCCGGGTTCGGTGAAGGGTGCGCGGTCGGCGTCTCCGCCTGGCCAGGACCACGGGGGCAGTGGCGGATTGGGCATGTCATCACCATTTCACACTGGCCACCTATCGTGCAGCCGTCCTGGCGGAGGAGGGCCGCTCGATGCTTCTGGCAAAGACCGACAAGGCGCGCACCGCCATCCTGCAACGCGATCCTGGCCTCAGTGCACAGGAGCGCCACATCCTCATCGTCAGCGATGGCCAGCGCACGATCAACGACATCGTCTCGCTGTTGGGCCCGGCGACGCTCGCGCCCATAGACCGACTGCTGCGCGAAGGATACTTAAGCGCCGAGGCGGAAGTGCGTGGCACGGGCAGCGTGGCTTCGCCCACCGGACACGGCAGCAATGCACTGCTCCGGGCCTCGCGCGACCTGGCCTCGCGGGTGCAGGAGAAAGCACAGGCGGTCATCGAGGCCGCGAAGGGCGCCGCGGAGCCTGCCCCGGGTCCGGCAGCCCCGGTCAATCACGGGATCGCGGCTGCGCCCTCGGCCCCGGTGACGCCGGTTGGCCCACGACGCTCCCTGGCCGCGGCCAAGATGTACATGCTGGACATGCTTCAACTGCAGCGCAGCGCGGACGCTGCGGCGCTCAAGGTCGCCATCCAAACCAGCAGTAGCGGCGAGGACCTCTTGACCAG
>CBFGOS010000142.1:0-6133 GCA_965650425.1 uncultured Lysobacter sp.
CAGCCGGGCGGTCAGGGAGGGGGCATGCGCGGTGGCGTCCGTCTCGCCCAGGCGGGCGAGCAGGCGGTGGAGCGCCGGGGCGGGGGCCCGGGGGGCGTTGGGCACAGGCTGGTCTTGCGGAAAACCCGCGATTTTACACGTATTTAGCCTCCGTCCGGCGCCCCGCTTGGCTCGTCGCGCCGACCCCAAACATGCGGGGATATACCCCATTGACGCGGTTGCTGACTCCACAGGCGGCACCTGGCACCTGCGGCGGCTGGGCTTGACCGGGGCCGACGCGAGCTCGCGTTGGCCCATCCGACGCCCAGCCCAGCCCTGTGGAGGAGATCGTGAAGCTTCAACCCTCGTTGCTGCCGATGACGGTTGCCGGCCTCCTCGCCGGCTGCATGGCGCAGACACCAGTCCGGGACGGCTCCTCGACGACCACCCGCTTCCTTTGCGACGGCGGCACCACCTTGACGATCACCTTTGCCGATGGCCGGGCCACCGTTGAGTCGCCGGCCGGCCCGGTCGAGATGGTCGCGCAGCCGGCGGGTTCCGGCTTCGCCTACGCCGGCAGTGGCCAGAGCATCCGCGGCAAGGGGCATGAGTTGCGCTGGACGAATGCCAACCAGGCGACCGTCACGTGCCGGGAGGAGCCATGGGCGATGCACCAGCCGCAGGTAGAGCCCCCCGCCGCAGTCCCTGGCCGGCACACGCTGGGGCCTGGTCGCGTTTCAATCGTCCGACGATGCGATTGGCAAGGTCATCCCGCCCAACGTCGAGCGCTACACCATGACCTTCGAGGAGGGTGGGCGCCTGTTGCTGCAGCTGGACTGCAACCGGGCAACCGGCACCTGGAGCGTGACCTCGCAATCAACCCAAGGCGGGTCGCTGTCGATGAAGGGTGGACCCATGACGCGGGCGATGTGCCAGCAGGGTGCGCTGGACAGTCGGCTGGCGCGTGACCTTGCGCGCATCCGCTCCTTCACGCTGAAGCAGGACCGGCTCTTCCTTGCGTTGGAAGCCGACGCGGGCATCTATGAATTCAAGCGGTCCGCTGAGGGGGGCTGAGGCATGGTGCGTAAGCTCATCGCGTTGGCCGCGCTGTTGCTGGGCGCGCTGGTCATCGTCACGGTTTACGTCACCCCGTGGCCAAGCGTGCTGGTGATTCGCACCATCTTCGACCGTGGGGCGGAACATGCCTCGGCTGCACTTGCGCCCAAGGTGCCCAAGGACGTCGCGGTCGCAGCCGGGCTGACCTACGACGCCGCGGACGCCGACGCCCGGTTCGACATCTATCGCGGCACCACGGCCGCTCCTGCCGGACCCACCATCGTGTGGTTCCACGGGGGCGGTTTCGTGTCAGGACGACGTAGCGACATCGCCAATTACCTGAAGATACTGGCCGGTCGAGGGTTCACCGTCATCAATGTGGACTACACCATCGCGCCGGAGGCGGCATATCCAACCCCCATCCGGCAGGCCAACAAGGCCTTGGCGCACCTCGCTGCCAATGCCGGCCGGCTGCGGATCAACGCGGACAGGATCGTGCTGGCCGGTGACAGCGCCGGGGCGCAGATTGCGGCGCAGACGGCGGCGATGCTGACCAACCCGGACTACGCGCGGACCTTGGGGATAGCACCGGGCCTGGAAGCCAGGCGAGTCGCGGGGGCGCTTCTACATTGCGGCGTCTACGACGTAACGAAGATGGGGCAGGGCGGCGGAATCCTCGGGTGGTTCATCAAGTCCACCACGTGGGCCTACAGCGGTCACCGCAACTGGCGCGACGCCAGAGGGTTCGAGACGATGTCCATCCTGCCCCACGTCACCCCGGCCTTTCCCGCGACGTTCATCAGCGCCGGCAATGCTGACCCACTGGCCCCGCAGTCCAAGGCCATGGCGAAGGCATTGGCGACCCAAGGTGTGACGGTCACCGAGCTGTTCTACCCGCCCGACTACCAGCCTCCCCTTGGGCATGAGTACCAGTTCAACCTGGATACCGAAGCCGGCCGCCAGGCCCTTGACCGCTCGGTCGTCTGGCTCAGGTCGTTGTGAGTGGGGCGTCGGCTGCCGGCGACGGCCGCGTTACTTGGGTCCGGGATCGGGATGCAAGAGGCGCTACACGTAGTTGGAGCCAGGGGACCCTGACGTGGAGGCGCAGCGCTCAGGCGATGGGCAAGTGGTGGAGTGGGAAGACGACGACTAGTGGAGGTCGTAGAAAAAGTGGCGTTGCGCAGTGGCGTACGCACCCTGTGCGCCCTCACTCTCCTCAACTCACGTCGTTTTCCACATCTTCACGGTCCATCTACGCATTCCGACGCAAGCTCAAGGCGGCCCTGGCTCCCCCATAAAGGCCGCGATATTTCCGGTGTCCCAGACGAAGGAGAATTGGAATGTTTCTGACCAGACAAAACCTGGCGATGGCGCGTACGCTCGGTGTGGCGATCATCGCCGCCATTGGCCTTGGCGGCTGCGCCACCTATAAAGAGGAGTTTGCCACGATCAACTCGCGCCTCGATCAACTCGACGCGAAGGTGCAGAACGCAGCCCAGAGCGCCGAATCCGCCAATCAGTCCGCGCAGCAGGCCAATCAGCGATTGGATCAGATGGAAGGCCGCATCCAGAGGCTTGAATCGGCGCCCCGCCGCGTGCCGCGCGGTTAATCGCTCTTGCGCAACTTGTGTTGAGCGGATTGAACTCGAGACCGGGTGGCCTTTGCTGGCTTCCGGTCTCTTGTCTTTCCCCAGTCATCGTTCCAAGGAATCGTCCCATCATTACGCGCCTACACCCCGCGATCCGGGCCGCTTATGGCGCTCTAGCGCTTGCGCTGACGTTCGCCAGCTCCGGCGTGGCCAGCGCCGAGGAACCCGCCGCGCAACCGGTGGCCGCCGTCGACCAGCTTCCGCAAAGCCAAGAAGTCTCCGACACGGTGATTGAGCTCGCGGGCTGGGTTGCCGCCACCCAGGACAGCCAAGGCTATCCCTTCGCGATCATCGACAAGTCTGCTGCACAGATACTGGTGTTCGGCGGCGACGGCCGACTGCGCGGTGCGGCGCCCGGGCTCTTTGGCTCGGCGGTCGGCGATCATTCGGCCCCCGGCATTGCCGGTCTCGCGCTTCGCGAAATTCCCGGCCGGGATCGCACTACGCCTGCCGGTCGCTTTGTGGGCGGTTTCGGCCCATCAACCGACGCTGGGCGCGTCCTGTGGGTGGACTACGATTCCGCGGTCTCCATCCACCCTACGGCCACTGGTGTACCGGCCGAGCGGCGCGCAGAACGCCTTGCATCGCCTTCGCCGGATGACAACCGCGTCACTCATGGCTGCATCAACGTTTCGCCCGAATTTTACGCGCGGATCATCAGTCCGACGTTCGAGCGGGGCGGGGTGTTCTACATCTTGCCGGACACGGCCCCCCTAGCGGAGACCTTTCCGGAGTTCGTGCAAAGTCGCGCTGACAGCGCCACTGGCGCGAACAAGCTCTAAAGAATGACCCTCCGCTGGCTTTTCGGATGGCCCGAACCACCGGCCCGTTACCTCGACCAAACATCCGCGATGATGAGGCGATCGATCAGGTCATGCGGTGCGCGGATCCATCCGACGCGCAATCCGCTCCATAGCAACTTCGACACGCCACCAGACATTCAAGCCCCAACTGGCAAAGAAAAAGCCAAGTCCGAAGACTTGGCTTTTTCTTTATCTGGTGCCGGAGGTGGGACTCGAACCCACACGCTTTTAAGGGCGGCGGATTTTGAGTCCGCTGCGTCTACCGATTCCGCCACTCCGGCGCGGGCGAGCAGTATAGCGGAGGCCGCGGCCTCCGTCTGCGGTTAATGCACTTCGTCGGTCTTCAGCGCCTTGCAGGCGCGGGCGAACCATTCGCCTTCCTGTGGCACGAACATCGAGCAGCTCTCCATCGGTCCCTTGTAGATGTGCAGGGAGATGGCCACGTCGTCGCCGCTGGTATTGCGGATGGTGTGGTACTCGTGCGGCGGGATCAGGCTGCCGGCGCTGCCGGGGCCGGCCTGCATGCCGCCCGCGGCGCGGAAGCGGAAGCGGTCACCCTCACGTTCCAGCAGTTCGTATTGGGTGATCTCCAATTCACCGTCCCACACGCCTTCCACGCACCACAGGCCGCAATGGTCGTGCACCGGGGTGCCTTGGCCAGGGCCCCAGGTCATGGCCACCACGCTGTAGCCGTGGGTCGGGCTGCGGTACAGCTCGCGGCGCGCGTAGTGGTCGTCGATGGGGTCGTACACGCACTGCGGCAACTGCACGTCGCGGTCGCGGATCATGCTGCACAGCACGCTGCGCAGGGCGGCGGTCACGGCGTGCTCGTCACCGGCGCTCACGGCGGCATCCAAGGCGGCGACCAGCTTGTCGTGGCCGGGGAAATCGAGGTCGGGCAGGGTATTGGCGAGGGCGTGCATATGACGAAGTGTAACCCGCTCATGGCCGGCTGTTATGTGCGGTGCGGCATGGTGCCCGTCGCGGTGCCGTGCGGCGGGGTGGCGTGCGGGGGTATTGCGGAGCGGGGTGCGCGTTGCGCCAGCCGCAACGCCTCACAGTTCGGCCAGGAATCCGCCCACGGCCGGCGAAAACCGGTCGAAATCCACCAGGAACGCATCGTGTCCCTGTGGCGAGGGCAGCGGCAGGAACCGCGCGTCGGTGCCCCCGGCCATCAGGCCTTCGGCGATCTCCTGCTGCTGCTGCAGCGGGAACAGGATGTCGGTGTGCACGCCAATCGCCAGCGCCTTCTCCAGCTTGATGCTGGCCAGCGCGGCACGGGTGTCGTCATCGCTGGACGGGCCTTCGCCGCGGCCACAGCCGCCCGGGCAGAAGTCGCCAATATCGAACCAGTCCATCGACCGGCTCAGGTACAGGTAGCAGTTGGGGTCGAATCGGCGCACGAAGCGGCGGGCGTGGCCTTCGAGGTAACTCTCCACCTCGAACTCCAGGCCGAATGGTTCCTCATCGGCGCGGTCGGAATCCAGCCGCACGCGCCCGAAGCGGCCGTCCCACTCGAGCGCGGAGCGGTAGGTGATGACGCCCAGCTTGCGCGCCATGCGCATGCCTGACTCGGGGTAGTGCTCATCGGTGTAGTTGCCGCCGTTCCACTCCGGGTCCAGGCGGATCGCCTCGCGCTGCAGCGAGCGTATGGCGATGGAAAACGGCAGCGCGCGCGCCGCGCCCGAGATGTTGATGTGGCTGCGGGCAATGCCCGGGTGCATGGCCAGCAGGGCCAGCGCGGTCATGCCGCCCATCGAGTTGCCGATCAGGCAGGCCAGCCGCTCGATGCCCAGCGCGCGCACCACGTGCACGGCGGCATTGGCGCCGTCTTCCACTGACAGTTCGGGGAAGCTGAGGCGGTACGGCTCGCCGGTGGCCGGGTTGGTGGACGCGGGGCCGGTGGAGCCTTTGCAACTGCCCAGCGAGTTGACGCAGATGACATGCCAGCGCTCTGTGTCGATGGCTTTGCCGGGGCCGACCATGGCCTCCCACCAGCCGGCGGCGGGATTGGCTTCGTTGGCGGCAGCATGGGCGTCGGGCGACAGGCCGGTGACGATCAGGATGGCGTTGTCGCGCGCGGGGTTGAGCGTGCCCCAGGTCTCGTACGCCATCTTCGCCCCGTGCAGCGCGCCACCGCGACGCATCGGGAACGGCGAGGGCAGGTCGATGTAGCGGGTGCCGGGGGGGATGAATTCGGTCATTCCGTTGGCTCGAGGGCGGCAGGGCGCGCCGCGGTGAACGGACGATTGTCGCAGACCACACCCTTGCAGCTGCAAGGGCGTGGGCGGGCCGTGACTACGGCCGTACGCGATCGATCTTCAGCATGACCGGCGCCTTGGCGTCGGTGGCGGTCTGCACGGGCGCGGCTTCCAGATCGCCTGCCTTTGGCATGGCGTCGCCGCTGGCGGACAGGCGCGCGGTGATTTCGGCCTTGGCCAGATCGGAGAACTTCTTCGTCGGCATCAGGCTGTCGCCGTCGTCCAGGCGCACTTCCAGCGGCAGTTGGGCGGCGGCCAGCTTCTCGGCCGCCACCGGGATCGGCGGGCCGCCCGGCTCGCGCGCGATGACAAACAGTGTGGCGCCGGCTGGCACCCGGTCGCGCAGTGCTTCGGCCAGCTCCACCTTCACCGTGATGCCCTTGCC
>CBFGOS010000143.1:0-6115 GCA_965650425.1 uncultured Lysobacter sp.
CGCGTGCCCGTCAGGCGGCAGTGACGTCCCGCAGTTCCCAGTGGCTGCCGGCCAGCAGGCGCAGGCGGTGCTTGAGCACGGTGCCCGGAATGGACGAGGTCACCACCAGGTTGACGTGCAGGTCCTGTTGCTGGCCATGCACCGACGCGTCCGGGTCGGTGGCCCCCAGCGCGGGGTCCACCTCGTCCGGGTCTTCCTGCGTCATGCGCCAACGCTCGAACAGTTGGTTGCCACGCAGCGCGTCCTGCAGTTGCTCGGCAAAGGCCTCCGCGCCGGCGGCGGTAAACGCGAAGCGTGGGTCATGGCCGCGCGCGCGCGCGGCGTCGGGCAGGGTGATGTAGTAACGGGCAGCCATCGGGCGATCCTTGTCGTCGTGGGGTCAGGCTAGCGGCGTGCGCATCGGCACGCCGTGAATTTACCGTGCACCGCGCAAGTGCAAAGTGCAAGACAGCCCCATTGCCATTTGGCTGCAGCGGGTCCCGGTGCGGGGTGGCCGTCCGGGACCCGTGCATTGGCCCGCCGCGTCAGTCCAGGTGGACGTGCGCGCCGTGGCCCTTCGGGCAATGGCACACCGCGGTCGGTCCGTACTCCAGTCCGAAGGTCTGGCCATCGCGGTGGCGCTGCCAGTAGAAGTTGGGCGCCTTCTCGGCGTGGTTGCCGATCTCGGCCATGTCCGCGTCCACGTCGAACAGGCGGCCGTCGACCATCACGTAACGGGTGTCAATGGTGGCGCGGATGTTCTCCAGCGGATTGCTGTTGAGCACCACCAAGTCGGCCTGCTTGCCCACTTCCAGCGAACCGATCTGCTTGCCAAGGCCCAGGTAGTCAGCCCCGTCAAAGGTCGCCGCGCGCAGCGCCTCGAAGTTGCTGAAGCCGCCCTGGGTCAGCATCCACGTCTCCCAGTTGGGGCTCAGGCCCTGCAACTGGCCGTGGCCACCCACCTGGATCTTGACGCCCGCATCGCGCAGCTTCTTCGCCGACTTGGCCACCTCGACGTGCCAGTAGTCCCAGTCGGGCGCGGTCTCGCGGCGGATGCTGCGCGCGTCCAGCGTCTCGCGCGGGAAGAAGCGGTTGAGCTTCTTGTCTTCCCACACGTTGTCACGCGCGTACCACCAGTACTCACCCGACAGGCCGCCATAGCTCACCACCAGCGTCGGCGTGTTGCGCACGTCGGTCTGCGACCACAGGCCAATCACGTCCTTGTACAGCGGCGCCACCGGGATGTTGTGCTCGATGCCGGTCACACCGTCCAGCACCATGGTCATGTTGTGGTGGAAGGTGCTGCCGCCTTCCTCCACCACCAGCATGCCGAGCTCGCGCGCGGCGGTGTTGATCTGCTGGCGCTGGTCGCGGCGCGGCTGGTTGTAGCTCTTCACCGAGAACGCACCGTGCGCCTTCATCCGGCGCAGGTGGCTGCGCGCGTCATCCAGCGAATTGACCACCGCCTTGAAGTCGCCATCGGCGCCGTACAGGATCGTGCCGGTGGAGAACACGCGCGGGCCGACCATCTTGCCGGCCTTCTGCAGTTCGCTCTCGGAGAACACGAACTCGGTGGTGGCCGACGGGTCGTGCATGGTGGTCACGCCGAAGGCGAGGTTGGTGTAGTACGCCCAGTTCTGCTGCGGCACCACGCCCTGGCCGAAGTGCGCCGCATGTGCGTGCGCGTCCACGTAACCCGGCACGATGGTCTTGCCGCGCGCGTCAATCACGCGCGCGCCAGCCGGAATAGCGACGTTGCTGCCCACGGCTTCGATCATGTCGCCGCGCACCACCAGGGTGCCGTTCTCGATCACTTCCTGGCTGCGCTCGGCATCACGCATGGTCACGATGCGCGCATTGGTGAAGGCCACCACGTCGCGCGGCTTGTCCACCGGCAGGGTCAGGCCCACGGCGATGCCGCCGTCGGTGGTCGGCTTGGGCAGTTCCTTGGGCGCGCCCGGCAGGAACGCGAACGCCTGGTTGAGCGGGCGCGAGTAGTAGCGATCACCCACCATCCAATGCAGTGACTTCGAGTCGGCCGACCAGTGCAGGTAGCTGCCCACGTCCGCGCTGACCGCGGTCACCGGCACCGCCTTGCTGTCCTTGCCCAGCTCCACTGCCTTGCCGGTGGTCACCAGCGGCGCCACGTACGCATTGAACAGCTCGGTGAAGGCGACCCACTTGCCGTCCGGGCTGATGCTGACGCCGTCGACGTACTTGAGGTCGTACACCTCGCGCGGCTCCTCGCCGTTGAGGCCCACCGACATCAGCTTCTTCTTCAGCCCACCGCCGGTGAGGAAGTAAACGCGCTTGCCGTCGGCGCTGAACTGCGGTGACTCGCCGTTGTCTGCCACGCGCACGGCCTTGCCGCCACCGGCGGGCATCACATAGATGCCCTTGTCACCCGACCACATCGAGCCGGTCAGCCCGCCGCCGCCGGTCTTGCTGTACACGATGCGCGAACCGTCCGGTGAGAAGCGCGGGCCGTAGTAGAAGCCCTTCTCCTGCGTCAGGCGCTTGCCCAGGCCGCTGCCGCCGGCATCGCGCACGTAGATCGCGCCCATGCCCGCATCCGACCACGTGGTGTACAGCAGCTTGCGCCCGTCGGCACTGAAGCTGGGCTGGTACTCATACACGCCGTCGTTGGCGGTCAGGCGCTCGGGCTTCCCGTCGGGAAGCCGCTTGCGCCACAGCTGGCCCACCGCATGGAAGACCAGCGTCTTGCCGTCGGCGCTGGTGGCCACGTCGCGGATCATCTTCGGCGCGAACGTGCCTTCGTCGATCTTCTGCTCGAAGCGCAGCGGCGCAGTGACGGTCTGCTCCACCTGCGCGGTGAACGGGATGCCCGCCGCCTTGCCGCTGGCCATGTCCACGCGCCACAGCTTGCCCTGCGCCCACACCACCACGGCCTTGGAGTCCGGCGTCCAGTCGAAGTTGCTGTACGGGCCGAAGATCGCCCATGCCTCCTGCTGGTCGTGCGACAGGCCATTCCACACCGCGCGTGCCTCGCCGCTGGCCAGGTCGAGCACGTGCAGGACCGACTTGTCGCGGATGCGCTTCACGAAGGCCAGCGACTTGCCATCGGGCGACGGCTGCGGACGCACCGCGCCACCCGGCGTGGCGACCAGCGTGTCGATCTTGCCGGTCTCGCGGTCCAGGCGCTTGAGCGCGTAGATCACCGCATGCGGGTTCTTGTTGTACTGGAACGTCGGGCCGGCGCTGACGTCCTCGGAGAAGTAGACGTAGCGGCCATCCGGCGATACCGCCGGTTCGCCCAGGTCCTGCTGGTCGTTCTTCTGCTTGGTGAGTTGCACGCCACCGCCGCCGCTGACGTGGTACATCCACAACTCGCCCGCGCCCAGCGAGCGCTCACCGGTGAAGTGCTTGCGGCCGATCAGGAACTGCCCATCCGGCGTCCACGCCGGGTTGTTGAGCAGGCGGAAGTCTTCCTTGGTCACCTGCGTCGCGTTACTGCCGTCGGTGCGGATGCGCCACAGGTTGTTGCCGCCGCCACGGTCGGACGTGAAGGCCAGCTCCTTGCCGTCGGGCGAGAAGCGCGGCTGCACGTCCCACGCCGGGCCGCTGGTCACGCGCGTGGCGGCGCCGCCGCCGATCGGCATGCGATACAGGTCGCCGAGCAGCGAGAACGCGACCTCACGCCCGTCGGGCGAGACGTCCACGTCCATCCACGTGCCTTCGTCGGTCTCGAAGCGCACCGGCTTGGTCTGGCCGTGTGCGGCAGTGATATCCCACTTCTTCGCATCGGCCTCGGCGCCCGGCTTGGCGCGGCCCTTGGCGGTCTGCGCGGGGGCCTTGGCCGGGTCGGTGCCGGCGGGGTCGAGCGCGTCCTGCTCGAGTTGGACCTTGTCCTTGTCGGCCTGCTCCTTGGCCTCGGGTTGCGGCTGTTGCGCCCGGGCGGGCGCGGCCACGTGGAAGGAGATCGCGCTGGCGAGCGCGACGGCGAGCAGGCAACGGTTGGAGGTCATCGAAGAACCACGCAGGCGGGCAAAGCCCGCAGCCTACCGGGCCAAGGCCGCCGTGGCTCTAGGAAGATAGTCCCGGGTCTCGCGCCGTGCGGTTGCGCATGGGGGTGTCGGCGCGGCCGCGGCCACGCTGACACATCCGCGTCAGCCGGTGAACTTCTGTCCTTCGGCGGCGAAGCCCACCACCACGGCGCCCTTGCCCACGTTGACCATGCCCGTGAGGCTCATCACACTTTCGAAGAACTCGACGTTGTGCGCGCGGCAGGCGGCGCGCAGCGTGTCGTAGCCCGGCATGCGGCGCAGTTCCTGCAGGTCGCCGCCATAGCTCATGCACACCGTGGGCGTCAGCAAGTCTCCGGCCTCCACGCGCTGTGCCACGTGCTCCAGGGTCTTCTCCACCGACGGGTCGAAGCCCTTGATCTTGGCCACCGGCCCGGTCTCGCCGCGGTTGCAGTGCAGGATCGGCTTGATGTCCAGCGCGCTGCCGAGCGCTGCGCTGAGCAGGCTTACGCTGCGGTCGCCCTTGGTGCGCGCGCGGTTGCGCAGGTAGTACAGGTCCGGCGGGATCAGGTAACCGTGGGTGTGCAGCGCCAGGTACTCCAGGCGCGCGCGGATCTTGGGCGCGCCTTCGCCGGCAGCCACCAGCCGGGTGGCCTCCACCGCCAGGATGCCCTGCGCGGCGAACAGGTTCTGCGTGTCGATCACGCGCAGCGCGAAGGGCGTGTCGTGGCCGGCCGCGGCACGGATCGGACGGTAGTCGTTGAGGATCGCGAAGCTGGCCTGGCTCGCGTTGTCGAAGATGGGGCTGCGCGACTTGGTGATCGTCATGCAGAACACGTAGTCGTAATCGATGACCAGCTTCTTCAGGAACAGATCGTGGATCTGCTGCACCGTGAAGGGCATGGTCTCGGCTTCGTGGCCGCGGGTGGCCACGTGCGAGTGGAGGAACTCCAGCGTCGCCGACTCGTCGCGATGGTCGGCCAGCACCGCTTCTCCAATCCGCACCGTGATCGGCAGGATGGTGAAGTTGTGCTCCTCAAGGAACGACTTCGGCAGGTCACACGCCGAATCCACGACTAGGCCAATGCGCATCTCTCCCCCCCCTTCTTGCTAGGCAATGCTCTCAATAACGGCCGACTTTGGCCGGAGCATAACGGGAAAACGTGCGCGCCATCACGCTGCGGCGCGGGACTTCTAACCGGACGTCAGTGCCAGGCGCCGAGGATCAGCCCGACCAGGATGAACTGCACGATGTGATAGCCGCCATCGATCATCCACAGCTTCAGGCTGCGCTGGGCGAAGGCATAGTTGATGCCGAAGCTCATCGCGACGAAGAACAGGCCCACCACGAAGCCGACGCCGAAGCCGTCCACCGCGGTGGCGTTGGCCGGCAGCATGGTGGCGAACACCGTGGCCGACAGCAGGGCGCAGACAATGGCGGTGGCGAAGACGCGGCCCGGATGGGCCGGTGCGGCGTCCGGGTCGATGCCCGCTTCGCGGCACCAGGCCTTCTTGAACAGCGGGCCGTACCACAGGCCACCCAGGACGAAGCTGGAGGCGGTGGCCGCCAGGATCGCGAGCCAGTTGAGGTCGGTGGGCATGCTGGGCATGTCGGGCTCCTTGGGAATTGGTGCGCCACGCTAGCAGGTCTCGTGCCCACGGCAACCCGCCCGGGGCCATTGCGCCTGCCCGATGTTCGCAGGCCCCGGAAGCCGGGGCCTGCGTCACGCCGTCAGCGGATGCCGCCGGCCGTGGGCGGGTAGGCGCGCGGCAGGCCGCCCTGCTCGGCCGAGGGCACGCCGCGCAGGTAGCGGTCACGCAACTCGGTCTGGCGGCTGCGCATCGGGATGGCCTTGCCGTCCATCCACACCTGCACTGCGACGCTGTTGACCTCCAGCGGGTCGCCGTTCCAGAGCACCAGGTCCGCACGCTGGCCCGGGGCGATCCGGCCGAGCTGGTCGGCCACGCCGAAAGCCTCCGCCGGCACCCGGGTCAGGCCCGCAAGGCCGTCTTCCCACGGCAGGCCAGCGGCCACCGCGTTGCCGGCCAGCTGGCGCATCTTGCGCGCGTGATGCGATGCGTCGCCGGCCTGTGTGAAGCCGACGGGCACGCCGGCTGCGCGCAGCCGTGCCGCGTTTTCCATGCTGGCGCCG
>CBFGOS010000144.1:0-6108 GCA_965650425.1 uncultured Lysobacter sp.
CGCCACCGTGCTCAGCCTCACTTCACCGGTTGCCGGCGTGGTCGTGCGCCGCCATTTCGAAAGCGCGCGGCCGGTGCAAGCGGGAGAGCCCCTGCTGGAAGTCGGCGCCGCGGATGCGCTGGAAGTTGAAGTCGACGTCCTGTCCGCTGACGCCGTGCGGCTGCGCCCGGGCATGGCGGTCGAACTGGTTCGATGGGGCGAAGCGCGCCCCCTCGCCGGTCGCGTGCGGCGCATCGAGCCAGGCGGCTTCACCAAGGTGTCGGCATTGGGCGTGGAGGAACAACGCGTCTGGGTGATCGTTGACATCGCCAGTCCCCATGCACAGTGGGACCACCTGGGTGAGGCATACCGCGTCAACGCGCGCTTCGTGCTGAAGCAGGCCGGCTCCGTGTTGCGCGTCCCCTCCAGCGCTGTGTTCCATGAAGGCGACACGGCCACCGTGTTCCGTGTCCTCCAGGGCAAGGCACGGCGCGCCGCAGTCGCCCTCGGGGTGCAGGGTGAAGGCTGGACGGAAGTCGTCCGCGGCCTCGACGCGGGTGACACGGTGGTGGTCCATCCCGATCGCGCCTTGGGCAACGGCGATCGAGTTCGCGGGCGAACGAAGTGACCTTGGGTTGTTGACCCTCGCGGTTCAGCATCGCGAGGCCGGTTCCAACCGCCAGCTGAACCGTTTCTCCAACCGTGCAGCTCCTTGGGCAGATGTCAGTGCCCATTCATGCGTCTTCACGCCAACTGCACACCTGGGGTGCGGGTGGTCCGTGGCCCACTATGGAGAGACGACATGAACGGTTACGGCCAGCGAATCCTGCTCGCGGTGGTGATCGGCTCCCTGCTTGCCGTGACAGCGCCCGTGAGCGCCCAACAGGCAAAGGACGAGGAGCAGAGTGAACAACCTCGCCGTGGCGAAGGCCGCCGCGAACGCAATGAAGAACGCTCTGGCGAACCGCGCCAGGACCGGACCCCGGAGGCCCGCGAACGGCCTCGGGAACATCGGCAGGAGTCCCGCCCCGTCGCTGAACGCGAGGACCGCACGCGGCCCCAATGGCAGCGGGGCCCTGAGGCTGGCGGCAATGAACCGCGACGGCAGCAACAGGACGAGCGCCGGGCCCGCGAGGCGCAGCGCGAGCAGGCGTGGTCGCAACGCATGGCGGAGCAGGCCGGGCGCGAGCAGCGCGAGCAGGCCGAGCGTGCACGCAACGAGCAGGCCCAGCAGCGCCAGCGCGATGAGCGCGAGCGGGCAATGGCGCGGCAGCGTGAGGCCGGCGAACGCGAGCGGGCTGAGCAGCAGCGCCGTGCGGAAAGTGCCAACCGCGAACGGGCCGAGCAGCAGCGTCGAGTTGAGATGGCCAACCGTGATCAACTCGAACAGCGCCGTCGGGCCGATGATGCCGACCGCGCGCGCGCCGAACAGCGGCGTCGCGCCCAACTCGACGAGAATCGAGCAGCGGACTCCCGCCTTGGACGCACCGTTGATGAAGATCGCCAGCAGGATCGCCGCGAGAACCGTGACGCCGACGAGCGCCGCAATCCGGCCTGGCGCGACATGGACCGGATCGCCCAGGACCGCCGCGATGCCCACCGTGCCGACCGTGAGCGCCGCGACGACGCCCGTCGCGACCGCATCGACCAACGGCTGTCCACCCAACACCAGCGGCGCCTGATCGAGAACCAGCGGCGGCAGGCGGATGATTACCGCCGCGCCCAGTTGGACAGCCAGCGCCGTGCGGACGCCTACAGCCGGACGCTGCGCGACCAGCGCCGCAACTCCCAGTATCGCTACCAGAGCGATTACCTCCGCCGCCTGCGCGACCATCACCATCGGTACGCCACGCGCCGCTGGGACTACTACAACGACCCGTTCTTCTATACCCCGATCAGCTACCGCTATTACTTCAGCGGCCACCGCTACGACACCAACCGTTACGGTGCCGACCTGTTGCGTGACGCGGTTCGCCGGGGTTACGAAGAGGGATACTGGGCCGGCCGCGCGGACCGCATGGACGGCTGGCGGCCCGACTACCGCAGCTCCTACGCCTATTCGGATGCAAGCTATGGCTACTTCGGCTACTACGTACCGTATGACGCCTACCGCCACTATTTCCGCCAGGGCTTCCGCCGCGGATATGAGGACGGCTATTACGGCGCGTACCGCTACGGCAACAACCGCCGCGGCACGCCGGCGATCCTGCCGGCCATCCTGGCCGCCATCGTCGTGCTGGAAGCGCTGGACTGATCGACCAACGTCCTAGCCGACTAGCACCCTATTCGACGCCCGGCTCGCCCGGGCGTCTTTTTTGCCTCATCTCCTCCGCAGTCGGCCCATGTCCACCCGGGGGCCATCGGTAGTGGCAGGCGCCCGGGCGCGCTGCCCCTCACGATCAGGAATCCACTGCAACCCCGCCAGCTCAGCGTCCGCCGCCGCTGCGCCAGATTGAATAGACCAGCCATGCCCCTGCCAGCGCCGCGCCCAGAAAGCCCAGCAACCCGAACAGCGGCAGCCCCATAAGCGTCGGCCCACCCTTCACGGTCAGCGTAATCGACGAGCCCACAATCAATGCCGCCAGCACCACGCCCACTGTCAGCCGGTTCGTGGAGTGGTCGATCTGGGCGCTGAACTCCTTGAGGTGGTCGATGTCGATATGCACCTTCAGCTTGCCGCCGCGCACCACGCGCACGATGCCCTGCAGATCACGCGGCAACGCGCCCAGGAAGCGCGCCGTATCGCCCAGTACATGCCAGCCCTGCCGCGCCAAAGCACGTGGCCGGTAGCGTCCGAACATCAGCGTGCGCAGGAACGGCGCCGCCTCCCGCGCCATGTCGAAATCCGGATCCAGCTTGCGACCTAGTCCTTCCAGCGTGATGAAGACCTTCGCAAGCAACGCAAGGTCCGACGGCAGGGCCAGCTTGTGGGTCCGCAACAGCGCGGTCACCTCCAGCAGCATGGCCGCCAGGTCCAGATCGCCCAAACGGACGCCGTGGTACCGCTCCACGAACGCGTCGATATCCTGGGTCAGCTGCCCCTCGTCCGCGTCCGACTGGCCCGTCCATTCCATCAGCACGTCGCCAACCCGTTCCGGGTCGTGCTCCACCAGCCCGTGCAACAGCGCCACGATCTGGTCGCGGCGTGCCTGCGAAAGCCGCCCGACCATCCCATAGTCGATCACTGCGATGCGCGAGTCGGGAAGGACGAAGACATTGCCGGGGTGGGGGTCGGCATGGAAGAAACCGTCCTCCAGCACCATCTTCAGGATCGTCTGGGCACCACGTCGCGCGATCAGCTTTCGATCCACGCCGGCGGCATCCAGCGCGGCCGTATCGGCCACTGGAATGCCGTCGATGTAGTCCTGCACGTTGACCCGTTCGCTGGTGAAGTCCCAGTGCACGGGTGGCACCACGATCTCCGGATGGCCCTCGAAGTTGGCGGCGATGCGCTCGGCATGGCGGCACTCCGCGGCCAGGTCCAACTCCAGCATCAACGAGGCACGGAACTGCTTGACCACGCCCACCGGCTGGAACTGGCGCCACTCGGGAAACTGCGATTCGAACAGCTGCGCCGCGCGCTGCAACAGGCGCAGGTCCGCTTCGATCACCGGTCGGATGCCGGGGCGCCGCACTTTGACCACCACCTGCCGGCCGTCCTTCAGGGTGGCGCGGTGCACCTGCGCGATCGAGGCCGCGGCCACCGCGGTCTTCTCAAAATGGCGGAACACCTCCTCGGGTGGGGCCCCCAGGTCCTCGACCAGCTGCTCGTGGATGGCCTCGTAGGGCACCGCGGGCGCCTGGCTGTGCAGCTTGCCGAACTCGGCGATCCACTCCGGCGAGAACAGGTCCACGCGCGTGGCCAGCACCTGGCCCAGTTTCACGAACGTGGGCCCCATGTCCTCAAGCGCGCGGCGCACGCGCACCGGCGCCGGCAGCGCCGCCGATTCGGACAGTTGCGACAGCGGCAGCACCTTGCCGGCCCGTGCCACCACCGCCACCAGCCCCAACCGGCGCACCATGTCCCCGAAGCCGTAATGCACGAGGATCGAGGCGAGGTCGTGGACCCGTCCCAGGTCACGCACGGCGGTCAGGTGCTCCCACATGCTCGGGCTCCTCCGGTATGTCCGCTACCGTAACGCGAAGGCCGGGCTCATGGCACCGACCAGCGCGCCTGCTGCATCCGCACCTCTCCACCCGGCCCGATCACCACGATCATGGCGCGGTCGTACTCGCTTTCATCCATCTCGCCGACGCCCTTGGCACCCAATGCACGTGCCAACGCGGGAAGGGTGTTGCTGTGGCCGACCACCATCACGTGCTGGCCTGCATGGCGGGTTCGCAACACGTCCGCGAGTGAATTCGCCGGTTCCCCGGCGGGACGAACCGTGATCGTCAGTCCGCGTGCCTTCGCCACAGGCCAGGCAGTCAACTGGGTGCGCCTGAAGTGCGTGGCATACACCGCGGCAATGGGCATGTCCGCCACTCGCTCCACCAACGCGTTGGCACGGTGACGGCCTGCCGGGGTCAACACGGGATCACGTGAGCCGTCGGTGGTCTTCTCGGCATGGCGCACCAGCACCACCACGGTATCCGGCGTCGCCACGGCTGCCATCGGCGCCGCCATCAGGCACAACCCCACCCACATCGACCGCATGCCCCCCACCTCCGCCCTTCACGCATCAGGATTCCAACGTAGCATGGCGCCATGGCCCTGCCCGCCTCCACCGCCCACACTGACGCCGCCGTGCACCTGGCCGAATGGATCGCCGGCCACCCTCGCGTGTTCGTCCTGACCGGCGCGGGCTGCAGCACCGGGTCAGGCATTCCCGATTACCGCGACGAGGACGGCGCGTGGAAGCGCAAGCCACCCGTGACCTACCAGGCCTTCGTGGAGGATGCGTTCACCCGGGCCCGATATTGGGCGCGCAGCTTCATCGGTTGGCCGACAATCGCCTCGGCCCGGCCCAATGGCACCCACGACGCACTGGCCCACTGGGAGGCCACCGGCGGCGTTTCCGCACTGGTCACGCAGAACGTGGATGGCCTGCACCAGCGGGCCGGCAGCCGCGCGGTCATCGACCTGCACGGGCGCCTGGACCAGGTGGTCTGCCTGGGCTGCCGGCAACGCACGCCGCGCAGTGCGCTGCAGCTGCGCCTCGCCGAGCGCAACACAGACTGGCAAGGTCTTACCGCCGGCGCAGCACCCGACGGAGATGCCGACCTGGAGCATGCCGACTTCAATGGCTTCCACGTGCCCGATTGCGAGGCCTGCGGAGGCCTGCTGAAACCCGACGTGGTCTTCTACGGCGAGAACGTCCCGCGCGAACGCGTGGCCGCCGCCCAGCAAGCCCTCGCCAACTCCAACGCGATGCTGGTGGTGGGATCGTCGCTGATGGTTTATTCGGGTTATCGCTTCGCCCGAATGGCGTGCGAAGCGGGCCTGCCGTTGGCCATCCTGACCCGGGGCGTCACGCGCGCCGACGACCTGGCGACACTCAAGCTGCCTGCCGACTGCGCCGATACCCTGGCGCGCGCCCTGCAAGCTCGAAGTGAAATGGCCGGCGGCACCCCCCAGCACCGCCGGCCGGCCTCCCCCACTACGACACTATGACCGGGTCTTGCAGGTGCTCATGCCCAGCGCTGCGTACAGCGGGCAGAAGTTGAAGACGCCGGTCAACAGCGGCACCACGCCGATCCATGCCCATACCGGACCGCCCGTCGCCGCCCACGCAATGAGCGCCACGCCGACCACGATCCGCAACAGCTTGTCCACGCCACCTACGTTCGCCTTCATGTCGCACCTCTGTCTGGACGTCGTGGCGCCACGGTACCGGAACCCGCAGCGCACAACTTGATCAACCGCAAACCACGGCCCGTGCGTTGCCGGTCTGCGAAAGACACCTTGGGGGGAATGAGTGCCCAGGCGCCGGAATCAGGGCCTCGGGTAACACCTCAGGCGGGCAGCTCCTGCCATCGATAGAAGCGGCGATTGGCCAGATCCAGCATGGCCTCATCCTCGTGGGTGTCGCCGTAGGCGTAGACGTCGCTGTATTCGCCCAATCGGTAGCGATCCATGATCAGCTGCGACTTGAATGCGCCGCGGTCACCCTCGCGCATGCGGCCGGT
>CBFGOS010000145.1:0-6097 GCA_965650425.1 uncultured Lysobacter sp.
GAGACGCGCGGCGATCACGCGTGGCGGCTGAGTTTATGGGGGCAGTTGCTGCTGGGCCATGCGTCGCTGTCCACGACCCAGATCTACACGCTGGTGGCCCGCGAGCAGCTGAAACAGTTGCATGCCCGCCACCACCCCCGTGGCTGAACCAACGGTGCCGTGCATCGCGGTTTCAGCGCCGCCCGGCCCGGTGGGCGACGGGTTTGACGCGGCCCGTGACACAATTCGGCGGAACCAAGGCCCATTGCCGCGGTCGAACCCACGAATCCCCAGGGAAGACACTCCTTCATGAAGCGCACCCTCATCGCCGCGCTCGGCGCGATCAGCCTCTCCGCCTGCGCCCAGCAGGCTCCGCAGTCGCCCGGTGCACAGGCCGCCAGCGCCGACCCCGCGGCCGTGGCCGCGGCCGCCAAGCCGAAGGCGGGCACCCCCGAGGCGCGCGCGGTGGAGGCCATTCGCCAGCTAAACCCGCAGGTGTCCGTGGAAAAGGTCGCCGCGGCACCGTTGCCGGGCTTCCGCGAGGCGATCGTCGGCGGCCAGGTCGTCTACATCAGCGACGACGGCAAGTATCTCTTCCTGCCCGGTTCCGGCGGCGCCCTGTTCGACGTCGAAGCCCGCAAGAACCTGAGCGAGGCGACGCTGGCGGGCCTGCGCGTGGAGTTGCTGAAGACCATCCCGGCCAGCGAGCGCATCGTGTTCACGCCGCCTAACCCCAAGCACACCGTGACTGTCTTCACCGACGTGGAATGCGGCTACTGCCGCAAGATGCACAGCGAGATCGCCGAGTACAACCGCCAGGGCATCGCCATCGAGTACCTGGCCTTCCCGCGCATGGGCATCGGCAGCGAGGACCACAAGAAAATGGTGTCGGTGTGGTGCGCCGCCGACCGCAAGAAGGCCCTGACCGACGCCAAGAACGACCGGGCGATCAAGATGGTCGACTGCAAGAACACGGTGACCATGCAGTACGACGTCGGCCAGCGCGCCGGCCTCACCGGCACGCCGATGATCCTGACCAAGGACGGCACCCAGGTCGGTGGCTACCTGCCCCCGGCGCAGCTGCGCGCTGCATTGGACCGTCTCTCGGGTGAGGGCGCCAAGCCGGCCGCGCCGGCCCCGAGCGACCCGGCCAAGCCGGCCACGGGGGCTTGATCCCCCGCGTCGGGCCCGGGCTGTAGCCGGGGCCCGACGCCCCAACGCCGCCGCGGCCCCTCGGTTACAATGGCGGGCCCGACGTAGCACGGTTCCCCGGACATGATCGTCCTCGAGGGCGCACCCGCCCTGTCTTCGTTCCGCCGCGAACGCCTGCAAGCCCGCCTTCAAGCCATCCATGCCGACCTGCGCCTGCTGGGCGCGTGGTGGGTGTACTGGGTCGATGCCGACCTGGGCCAGACCCCGGACGCCGGCGCGCTCGACCGCATCCTGCAGGCCAGCGCCGCGGCCGCGCCACGCGAGGCAGGGGCCGTTTCCCGCTACGTCACCCCGCGCCTGGGCACGCTGTCGCCGTGGGCGTCGAAGGCCACCGAGCTGCTGCGCGGCGCCGGGCAACCGGTGCATCGCGTGGAACGCGGCATCCGTTACGACCTGGCCGGCTGGCCGGCCGACGCCGCCACCCAGGCCGCGCTGGCCAAGGTGCTGCACGACCCGATGACCCAGTCGGTGCTCGACACCCGCGAGGCCGGCGAAGGCCTGTTCGCGGTGCCGGCGCGTGGCGACGTGGAGCGCATCCCCCTGGATCAGCTGGAAGCCGCCAACGTGCGTTTGGGCCTGGCTTTGGCCGATGACGAGATCGCCTACCTGCGCGAGCGCTACGCCGCGCTGGGTCGCGACCCGGCCGACGTCGAGCTGATGATGTTTGCGCAGGCCAACTCCGAGCACTGCCGGCACAAGATCTTCAACGCGTCCTGGACCGTCGACGGCCGTGAGCAGCCGCAGTCGTTGTTCAAGATGATCAAGAACACCCACGCCCACACCCCCGAGCACACGCTGTCGGCCTATGCCGACAACGCCGCGGTGGTGGAGGGCTATGCCAGTCGCCGCTTCCGTCCGGATCCGCTGACCGGTGCCTACCGCAGCGAGGCCGAGGTCGAATCGGCGTTCTGCATCAAGGTCGAGACGCACAACCACCCGACCGCGATCGCGCCGTTCCCCGGTGCCTCCACCGGCAACGGCGGCGAGATCCGCGACGAAGGTGCCACCGGCCGCGGCGGCAAGCCCAAGGCCGGCCTCACCGGCTTCAGCGTGTCGCACCTGCGCATCCCGGGCCTGCCGCAGCCGTGGGAGCGCGAGCGTGCGCTCAACCCGCGCATGGCGCCGGCGCTGGAGATCATGCTCGACGGCCCGATCGGCGGTGCGGCGTTCAACAACGAATTCGGCCGGCCCAACCTGACCGGCTATTTCCGCAGCTTCGAGCTGGACGAAGGCCCGCACGCGCGCGCCTACGACAAGCCGATCATGCTGGCCGGCGGTCTTGGCGCCATGGACCGCGTGCAGGTGACCAAGCTGGGCCTGCAGCCCGGTGACGCGGTGGTGGTGCTCGGTGGCCCGGCGATGCTGATCGGCCTGGGTGGCGGCGCGGCCAGTTCGGTGGCCTCCGGCGAGAGCGCCGAGGACCTGGACTTCGCCAGCGTGCAGCGCGACAACCCGGAGATGGAGCGTCGCTGCCAGGAGGTCATCGACCGCTGCGTGGCGATGGGCGCCAACAACCCGATCGCCACTGCGCACGACGTGGGCGCGGGTGGCCTCTCCAATGCCATCCCCGAGTTGCTGCACGACTCCGACCTGGGCGGCGTGATCGACCTGGGCAAGGTGCCCAAGGACGACCCGTCGCTGTCACCGATGCAGCTGTGGTGCAACGAATCGCAGGAGCGCTACGTGCTCGGCGTGCCGGTGGACCGCATTGCCGAATTCACCGCGATCTGTGAGCGCGAGCGCTGCCCGTTCGCGGTCGTGGGACACGCCACCGCCGAGGAGCACCTGGTGGTCGGCTACGGCGCCACGGTCGCCAACGCGCGTGAGCCCGGCCACGACTGGCCGATCGACATCCCCATGGACGTGCTGTTCGGCAAACCGCCGAAGATGCACCGCGACACCGCGCACCCGGCGCCCGCGCCGTGGCCGGCGCTGCAGTGGGCGGGGCTGGACCTGCGTGACGCCGCGCTGCGCGTGCTGGCGCACCCGACCGTCGCGTCCAAGAGCTTCCTCGTCACCATCGGCGACCGCAGCGTCGGCGGCCTGACCGCGCGCGACCAGATGGTCGGCCCGTGGCAGCTGCCGGTGGCCGACTGCGCGATCACCTTCACCGGTTTTGAAGGCTTCGTCGGCGAGGCGATGGCCATCGGCGAACGCACTCCGCTGGCGCTGCTGGACGCCGCCGCCGCCGCGCGCATGGCCGTGGGCGAGGCGATCACCAACCTGTGCGCCGCGCCGGTGGAATCGCTCAACCGCATCAAGTTGTCCGCCAACTGGATGGCCGCCGCCGGTCACCCGGGCGAGGACGCGCTGTTGTTCGACGCGGTGAAGGCCGTGGGCATGGAGCTGTGCCCCGAGCTGGAGCTGAGCATCCCGGTGGGCAAGGACTCGCTGTCGATGCAGGCGCAGTGGCACGCCGATGGCGTGGCCAACAAGTCGGTGTCGCCGGTGTCGTTGATCGTCAGCGCGTTCGCGCCGGTGGTCGACGTGCGCCAGCAACTGACCCCGCTGCTCTCGCGCGAGGACGAATCCGAGCTGTGGCTGATCGGCCTGGGCGCCGGCAAGCAGCGCCTCGGCGGTTCGGTACTGGCGCAGTGCCATCCGGAAGCCACCGAGGGAAACGGCGCACTGCCGGCCTTCGCCGGCCAGGGTGAGGAGCGCGGCGACCTGGGCGTGCCGGACCTGGACGACCCGCAGCGCCTGCGCGACTTCTTCGAGTTGATCCGCGACGCGCGCGAGGCCGGCCTGCTGCTGGCCTACCACGACCGTTCCGACGGTGGTGCCTTCGCCGCGCTGGCGGAGATGGCGTTCTGCTCGCGCCGCGGCCTGGACATCAGCCTCGACGGCTGGGGTGAGGACCCGTTCCGCACCCTGTTCAACGAGGAACTGGGCGCGGTGGTGCAGATCGCCAACGAGGACCGGGCCGCGTTCGCCGACCTGGTCGCGCGCCATGGCCTGATCGACTGCGCACAGCGCATCGCCAAGCCGACCAGCGCACCGGTGGTCCGCGTGGCGCAGGATGGCGGCACGCTGGCCGAATGGCGCTGGGAAGAGCTGTTCGACGCCTGGTGGGCCACCAGCCACGCGCTGCAGAAGCTGCGCGACAACCCCGAATGCGCCGACGAGGAGCGCGCCATCGCGCGGGACTTCAATGCGCCGGGGCTGAAGCCGAAACTGGTCTTCGACGCCCAAGACGACATCGCCGCGCCGTTCATCAACACCGGGGTGAAGCCCAAGGTGGCGATCCTGCGCGAGCAGGGTGTCAACAGCCAGATCGAGATGGCGTCGGCGTTCGACCGCGCCGGCTTCGAGGCCTTCGACGTGCACATGAGCGACCTGATTGCCGGTCGCGTGCAGCTGGCCGATTTCATCGGCTTTGCCGCATGCGGCGGCTTCAGCTACGGCGACGTGCTGGGCGCGGGCCGCGGCTGGGCCACCAGCATCCTCGAGCGCAGCGCGCTGCGTGACGCCTTCGCCGCGTTCTTCGCCCGCCCGGACACCTTCGCGCTGGGCGTGTGCAACGGTTGCCAGATGCTCAGCCAGCTCAAGCCCATCATTCCGGGCGCCGAGCACTGGCCGGTGTTCCTGCGCAACCGTGGCGAGCAGTTCGAAGGCCGCCTGTCGCTGGTTGAGGTGGTGGAGTCGCCGTCGCTGTTCCTGCGCGGCATGGGCGGCTCGCGCCTGCCGATCGTGGTCTCGCACGGCGAGGGCCGCGCCGAGTTCGACAGCACCTTCGACCGCACTGCCGCCAACGTGGCGTTGCGCTACATCGACGGCCATGGCGCGGTCGCCACGCAGTACCCGCTCAACCCGAACGGGTCGGCCGATGCCATCGCCGCCCTGACGACTGCTGACGGCCGCGTCACGATCACGATGCCGCACCCGGAGCGCACCCCGCGCAGCGCCAACCTGAGCTGGGCGCCCAAGGACTGGGGCGATGACTCGCCGTGGCTGCGGATGTTCCGAAACGCGCGCGTGCACGTGGGCTGAGCCACCCGTGGCCGCCCGCTCGGGCGGCCTGCGTGACCTGCTAAAGTCAGGCCCCACGGTTTGCCGGAGGTGGTGTGAACGC
Source organism: uncultured Lysobacter sp. (assembly GCA_965650425.1). GTDB lineage: Bacteria > Pseudomonadota > Gammaproteobacteria > Xanthomonadales > Xanthomonadaceae > Aerolutibacter. The sequence goes on from CBFGOS010000145.1 coordinate 5,264, forward strand.
GGTGGTCACGGAGACAGGAATGATTCCGCCAGCGGATGGCGGCGTGGAGGCGCGCATCGTCGAGGCGTTGCTTGCCAAGGGTCGGCTCAAGGATGCCGACCTCGGTCGCGCCCGTCGCCTGCAGGAAGAGGCAGGCGGCCAATTGCTGGCCCTGCTCGCACGCCTGGGCCTGGTATCCGAGCGCGACCACGCGGAAACGGTGGCCGAGGTGCTCGACCTGCCGCTGGTCAGCGCCAAGGAGCTGCCCGAGTTGCCGCCCGAAGGCAGCGCACTGACCGTCAAGTTCATGAAGCAGTTCCACGTCTGCCCGGTGGCCGAGACCGAGACCACCGTCGACGTGCTCGTGGCCGACCCGCAGGATGCCTACATCCTCGACGCCGTGCGCCTGGCCACCGGCCGTGACGTGCGTGCGCAGGTGGCGCTGCGATCGGAGATCGAAGACCTGGTCGAGCGCTGGCATGGCCAGGGCCGCAGCGCGATGGGCGCGATTGTCGAGACGGCCGAAGGCGAGGCCGGTGGCGACCTCGAGGATGTCGAGCACCTGCGCGACCTCGCCTCCGAGGCGCCGGTCATCCGCCTGGTCAACCTGATCATCCAGCGCGCGGTCGAGCTGCGCGCGTCCGACATCCACATCGAGCCATTCGAGAACCGGCTGAAGGTGCGCTACCGCGTGGACGGCGTGCTGATCGATGGCGAAAGCCCGCCGGTCAACCTCACCGCCGCCGTGATCAGCCGCATCAAGATCATGGCCAAGCTCAACATCGCCGAGCGCCGCCTGCCGCAGGACGGCCGCATCATGCTGCGCGTGCAGGGCAAGGAACTGGACCTGCGCGT
>CBFGOS010000146.1:0-6044 GCA_965650425.1 uncultured Lysobacter sp.
GCTGTCACGGCACCCACGTGCTGGACATCGCCGCCGGCAACGGCCGGCTGCCCGGCTCCCCCATGGGGGTGGCGCCCCGCGCCGAATTCCTGCTGGTCCACCTGGCGACCCGCGGGACCGACGGCGAAGCCAACCTGGGCGACTCGGTGACCCTGCTCGAAGGGTTGGACTGGATCCGCCGGCAAGCCGGTCGCCGCCCCTGGGTGGTGAACATGAGCGTCGGCCGGCACGGCGGCCCGCACACCGGCCTGACCCTGGTCGAGCTGGGCATCGACGCGCTGCTCAACGAGGCCCCCGGCCGCTGCGTGGTGCAGAGCGCCGGCAACTACTACGCGTCCAACGTGCACAGCGGCGGGCAGTTGCGCCCCGGCGAAACGCGCCGGCTGCGCTGGCAGGTCGGCGCGGCGGACCGCACGCCGAACGAGCTGGAAATCTGGTACTCGCGCCACGACGCCCTGGGCGTGACTCTGGTTCCCCCGGATGGCCGCGGGGCAATGACCGTACCCCTGGGTGGCGACGCGCCGATCCTGTCCGGCTCGCGGACCGTCGGGCACTTCTACCATCGCGCCCGCGACCCGAGTAACGGCGACAACCACGTCGACATCTTCCTGGAAACCGACGCGCCGCCCGGCGAATGGCAGGTGCGCCTGTACGGCGACGACGTGGTCGACGGCCGCTACAACTGCTGGGTGGAGCGCGACTCGGCGTGCCGCACCTGCCAGTCGCGCCTGCACCCACAGGACGCCGACCCGCGCAGCACCACCGGCACCATCTGTAACAGCCAGCGCAGCATCGCGGTCGGTGCCTATGACGCCGAGGACCCGGACCGCCCGCTGGCCCGCTTCAGCAGTGCCGGCCCGACGGTGGACGGGCGTATCAAGCCGGATCTGGTCGCACCCGGCGTACAGGTCTGGGCGGCCCGTTCCACACCCCGGCGCTCCGACACGCCGCGCCCCGCGCTGGTGGCCAACTCCGGTACCAGCATGGCGGCGCCCCATGTCACTGGCGCCGTCGCCAACATGTTCGAAGCGGCGGGCCGCGCGCTGTCCATCGAGGAAACACGCCGCCTGCTGCTGGGCAGCACCGAGCCGCCCGCGCCCGACGACGACCCGATGCGGATCGGCAGCGGCTACCTGGACCTGCCCCGTGCCGTCGAGACGACCCGGGCCTGGGTGCGGTCTCACCCGCTGCAGCCCTATCCCGGCGAACGCCTGACACCCCGGCCCCGCCCGCCCGCCGCCAGCGGGTTCCCCACCGCCGATATCCCCATCCGGGCCGGCCTGACCGTACGGCCACTGGCCGAAGCGGTGGAGGCCACCCGAGAATCTCCCCTGGAGACCGCCATGGCACACGAACGCTTCATCCCCTACGCAGAGAACGAACCCGAAGACGCCGAGGCGCTGATCGAAACGGCACTGGCCGAGGCCATCCCCGGCCAGTCCCTGTACGATGCAACGGGCGCCCCGGCCGGCGTCGCCGACCTCTTCGACAGCCTGGCGGGCTACCACGGCGAAGCCATGCGACGGCACTACCAGCAGTTCGTCGAGGTGGTCGGCGCTCCAGGCGAGTCGGTCGCCGGTCAGTTGCGCCCCGGCGACATCCTGCTCGAACGCGCCTTCGGCGAGGGTTCGCTGGCCAGCGCCACACTGATCACCGAGAACGACCTCGATGAATTCGACGAAGGCAGCGACTGCTCCCATCCCGACTGCGAATGCGTCCGCTGCCGCCGCGCCGGCCGCCGTCGGCGCCTGGCGCGCAATCGCCTGGTGGTACGGCCACGCGCCGCGGCCGACACGGCGATGGAGTACGACGAAGATGTCGAGGCCCTGGAATGGGGCCTGCCCGCGGACGACGAAGAGAGCTACCCCGACGAAGCCGTGCCAGCGCCGCCAATGGCCGTGCCGGCCCGCGACCCGGTGCCCTTCGCCCCGGACCCTCCGGCGGGCAGCTACTGGCCCATCGTGACCAGCCACCCGCGCGGCCGCGAGGTCAACTACCGGGCAGCGGACGGCTCCTATGTCGGCGCCCAGGCGGGCCGGGCGTTCCTCGCCAGCCGCAGCAGCGGCGCGCGCTACCACGTCGGGATCGATCTGTTCGCCAACCTCGGCGACCCGGTGGTGGCCATCGAGGATGGCCGTGTCATCAGCTTCTACGGCTTTTGCTGCGGCGAACGGATGACCACCAATGCACTACTGGTGGAGCACAGCAATGTGGTGGTGAACTACGGCGAGGTCGCCCCCGATTCGCTGCGGCGAGCGGGCCTGGCGATCGGCTCCAGCGTGACGGCGGGCCAGGTCATCGGCTATGTCGGGCGCAACCCCGGCGGCAGCAGCATGATCCACTTCGAGACCTACGTGCCCGGCACGCGGCGCAACAGCCGCTTCCCGGTGGGCAGCCGTCGCCCGGCGCCGCTGCTGAACCCCACCTCGTACCTGCTCTGGCTGCAGACCCATGGGCGCACGCCCGGTGGTTCGGCCGGCGGGGGTACAGGCAGCGGCGCCACGGGAAGCGCCGGCACGGGCTCCAGCCCCAGCCCCAGTGCGACCGGCACCCTCGGCGCCCTGCTCTCCGCCGTCGGCTCGGCGGCTTCCGCCGTGATGGAAGCCCTGCGCAACGGACTCTGGCCGAACGCCGTGCGCCTGGCCATCGCGGGCGGGCAACGCGACCCGAACGCGCTGACCCACCTGGTGTTCTTCGCCCGCCACCCGGAGCGCAACGGCCGCCCCCTGGCGCAGGGTGAACCGGACTTCGCCCGGCTGAGCCGGGAGTGGCTGGACATCCGCAACAATCTGGTCCGCCCGGCCCTGGCCGGTGGCGCCAGCGAAGGGCTGGACGACGATGGCGCGGAGGACGCGGAAGCACTCGACGCCAGCGGCGTGCGCGCGCTGCAACAGGCGCTCAACCAGTTGATCGGGGCGAACCTGGTAGTGGACGGCATTTCCGGCCCACGCACCCGCGAGGCGGTGCGAAGCTTCCAGAGCCGGCAAGGGCTGGTGCCGGACGGCATCGCCGGGCCGCTCACCCTGGGCGCGATCCAGACGGCCCTGGCCCAATTGCAAGGCGGCGCCACGACGCCGACACCCCCCACCGTACCCGTCCCACCCGTTACCGTCGCAACCGCCTGCGCCGGCCTGCGCTGCCCGGAGACCCTCGACGGCTTCGCCTTCGGCCAGGCCGAGGTACTGCCGCAGCATGAGCCGCAGTTGCAGCGGATCATCGGTTGCGTGCTGGCGAGCACCGCCTCGCCGGCGCCGATCCGCCATATCGATCTGGTCGGCTATACCGACGACGTCGGCTCCGAAGCCGCCAATCTCCAGCTCGGCCAGCGCCGCGCGGAGGCGGTCAGGGAATTCATCCTGACGGGGATCAACCGCGCGCAGCCGGGCATCGGCGCGCAGATGCGCATCAGCGTCGCCTCCCAGGGCGAGCGGGCGCAGCGCCCCGACCCGGCGCAGAGCCGGCGGGTCGAGGTGTTCATGGCGACCCCGCTGACCGACGCCGAATGGCACAACCTGGAACTCTGGCTGGGCCGGGGCGAAGTGGGTGTCGAACCGCTGACCGCCGACGCCGACCGCAACGCCCTGATCGTCGCCGAGGCGATCTTCTGCGGACGCAACCTGATCCGACTGGTGACCGGCACCGGCGAAGACCCACTGCTCTGTGTGCTCTCCGACGTGACCCGCGCCGATCCACGGGTGCGCCAACTGGTGCCGTTCGTCACCGCGCGCGGGCCCATTGTCCACTGGCCGCTGGTGCCGGAGGACGAGCGCATCCTGTACGTGATGGAACATCTGGTGGATGACCATGGCTTTCCGGTGAACGGCGCGGCGGGGCTGGTGGGCAACCTGTTCGCCGAATCGGGAGTGCTGCCGAGCCGCATCGAAGGCAGCGGCATGGCCACGCCCCTGACGGCGCGCCACTGCAACGGCACGACCGCCACCTTCACCGCCGAGGAGGTGATGAACCGCGCCTGCTCGGTGAGCAAGACCCGCCCCTGCGGGCGGAGCAATCCGGGCCAGGGGCCTTGCATGCCCGGCATCGGCCTCGCCCAATGGACCACCGCCGCACGCCGGCGGGAACTCTTCCAGCACGTCTTCCAGGGCCGGCCGGCAGGCTCCCGCATCCTCTTCGACATGGATGCCCAACTGGACTACCTGAACAGCGAGCTGACCGGCCGGCCCGGCTTCGCCGGCGTCGACCGACTGCTGCGGCGGGCGACGGTGGGAGTGGACGAGGCCAGCGACGAAGTCGTCTACAACTTCGAGATTCCGGGCGCCATCCTCGACGCGCAGAACAACAAGCTGCCGCGCAGCAACCCGGCCGTACAGAGAGTCTTCGGCCGGCGCCGGGGCCTGTCGCAACGTGCCCTGCGGGTCTACCGCGCCCGGCATCCGGCAGCCGCGGAAGACCTCGATGCCCTCCCCGACTTCGAAGCCGAGCTGGACGACGCCCTGCCAGAACTGGCAAACGAATCGCCGGAACCCAGCGAGCCCCCACGCACCGGCGAATGGGCCGAAACCTTTTTGCTGGATGAAGAAGTCGCCAGCGCCGCCAGCCAGTTCGTGCGCTGGGTGCAGAGTTCGCTGAACCGGGTCCTCGGGCTTTCCCTGGCGGTGGACGGCGTGGCCGGTACACGGACGCGCCAAGCCATCCGGCAATTCCAGACACGGGAGGGCCTGACGGTGGATGGCATCGTCGGTCCGCAGACACGCTCGGCACTGACCCGCGCCGTGAATCGCCTCGGCGCGCCTGGCACGGCTGCGCCGACGGGCGGCGGCGGATCGAGCGGAAGCACCCTCAGTACCTGCGCCGGCCTGCGCAGCCCTGAAGTCATCGACCGCTTCGAATTCAACCGCTCCGAGGTGCTGCCGAGCCACCAACCGCAGATCATCCGCATCGCCCGCTGCATCGTCGCCAGCCAGCGCACCGCGAGCCCGATCAGCAACCTCGATGTCGTCGGCCATACCGACCCGGTGGGCACCGACGCGGCCAATCTCGACCTCGGCCGGCGACGCGCCGAAGCGGTCAAGCGCGAGCTGTTGCGCACCATCGACCGCATCCTGCCGGGCACCGCCGCACGCGTCGCGATCAATGCGTCCTCCCAGGGCGAGACGCGCCCGGTATCGAGCCCGGATCCGGCCGCCAGCCGGCGCGTAGAAGTCTTCATGACCCTGCCCGCGATGCCCCGCCCCACCGTGCCGCCTGTCCCACCGGTGACACCGCCCCGGATACCGCCGGAGCCGCCGGAAGTCCCGGACAACGTGCGCGATCTGTTGCGCCGCGTCCGCGAGGCCCTGGAAAGCGTCCTGCAATGGGTGCCGGACGCCGTACGCGACACCCTATGCCCGGGCATCACCGCACCGAGAAACCTGCGCTTCCTGTCCGCCGCCGAGCAGACGGAAGCGCGCAGCGTCTACGCCGGCAGCCTGGACTTCAGCCGGATCATCATCACCGACGGGTTGGGCTGCGGCGGCCGGCCATTCACCGTGGCGTTCCCGGTCGGCTCGGACTGGTGGGTCGCGCTCAACCAGGGCACGGTCGCCAGCTTCGCCACCCGCCCCCGCTCCGACACGCTGATCCACGAACTCGCCCACGCCTGGCAATCGCAACACCACGGCAGCGACCCGACGGCCTTCATGCGCAACTCGATCATCAACCAGGCGGGCGCCGCCGCACTGACCGCTCTCGGCCAGGAAGCCAGCGCCTACGCCTACATCCCCGGCAAGCCGTTCGCCGAGTACGGCGCGGAGCAGATCGCCGAGCAGGTGGAGGACAGCTACAACGGCACCGGCAGCCCGACCCCGGCCGTCGCCCGGCATGTCCGCTCGGTGGCGGCGGGCGTGGCCGACCCGGACAACGAAAGGAGCCTGACGGTGAACACGGCCTTCGAGCGGCGCTCGACCAGCGGGGTGGTCTGGCCGTGAGGGGAGGTTTGGCATGACGAATTGCCCTGACACTAGCCATTGCCAGAGCCCCACGGAAGAGGTGAGACCAACTCCGACGCCCCGTCAGGAGGCCGAGCGGAATCGTCGTGTAGGGGGTTG
>CBFGOS010000147.1:0-6038 GCA_965650425.1 uncultured Lysobacter sp.
AGGATGGCCGACTGCGGCGGGTTGACGATCGGCGTCGACATCAGCGAGCCGAAGGTGCCACCGTTGGTGATGGTGAAGGTGCCGCCCTGCAGGTCTTCAAGGCCGATCTTGCCGTCACGCGCCTTCTTGGCGTACTCGCCGATCTGCTTCTCGACATCGGCGAAGCCCATGCGCTCGACGTTGCGCAGCACCGGGGTCACCAGGCCCTTGTCGGTGGACACGGCGATCGAGATGTCGGCGTAGCCGTGGTAGACGATGTCGTTGCCGTCGACCGAGGCATTGATGACCGGGTACTTCTGCAGCGCGTTGGCGGCGGCCTTGGCGAAGAAGCTCATGAAGCCCAGCTTGACGCCATTCGCCTTCTCGAACGCTTCGCCCAGTTCCTTGCGCATGGCCATGACCTTGCCCAGGTTGACCTCGTTGAACGAGGTCAGCATGGCGATCGATTCCTTCGACTGCATCAGGCGCTCGGCGATGCGGGCGCGCATGCGGGTCATCGGCACGCGCTCTTCCGGACGCGCACCGCCGGCCGAGCCGACGCCGCCGGACTTGGCGTAGTTGACGATGTCTTCCTTGGTGACCATGCCGCGACGGCCGGTGCCCGGCACCTGCGAGGCGTCAACGCCGCTGGTGATGGCTTCAAAACGCGCGCCCGGGGGCAGGGCGGCGCCGGAGGTGACCGGGGCCGGGGTGGTGGACGCCGGAGCGGCGGCCGCGACCTTGGCGGCCTCGGCCTTCGGCTGCACTTCCTGCGCACCGGCGGCCGGCGGGGCGGCCGGAGCGGCGGCGGCAGCGGCGCCTTCTTCGAACTTGATTTCCTTGATCACGCCGTCGACCGGCGACGGCACTTCCAGCACGACCTTGTCGGTCTCGAGGTCGACGATGTTCTCGTCACGCTTGACGGCATCGCCCACCTTCTTGTGCCACGTGGCGATGGTGGCGTCGGAGACGGACTCGGGCAGGACCGGAACTTTGATCTCGGTGCTCATGGGGCGGGCATCCTGGCTTGCTGATAAGTGAAAAGGGTGGATTCGTTGACGATCACTCGTCGCCGGCTTCGCCGCGCAACGAGTTGACCAGCGCGTCGGCGATCAGCTGCGTCTGCTCGCGCACGTGGTCGGCGAAGTGGCCGGCCGCCGGGGACGGCGAACGGGCACGGCCGGCGTAGTGCAGCGACTGCTTCGGCGCCAGGCAGGCGTTGAGGTGGTGGCGGATCTGGTACCACGCGCCCTGGTTCTGCGGCTCTTCCTGGCACCACACCACGTCGGTGGCGGCGGAGAAGCGCTTGAGTTCGGCAGCCAGCTGGGTGCGCGGGAACGGGTAGAGCTGCTCAACGCGGAGCAATGCCACGTTGTCCAGGCCCTGCTTCTGCTGCTCTTCCAGCAGGTCGTAGTAGACCTTGCCGCCGCAGACGACCACGCGCTTGACCTTCTTGGGGTTGGCGTTGGCATCCGGGATCAGGTGCTGGAACTCGCCCTTGGCCAGCTCGTCCAGCGAGGACACGGCCAGCTTGTGGCGCAGCAGCGACTTCGGCGTCATCACCACCAGCGGCTTGCGGGTGGTCATGCGCATCTGGCGGCGGATCATGTGGTACGCCTGCGCCGGGGTGGTCGGCGTGCACACGATCATGTTGTTGAGCGCGCAGAGCTGCAGGTAGCGCTCCAGGCGTGCGGAGCTGTGCTCCGGGCCCTGGCCTTCATAGCCGTGCGGCAGGAACAGCGCCAGGCCGCTCAGGCGACCCCACTTGGCCTCGCCCGAGGACAGGAACTGGTCCACGACCACCTGCGCGCCGTTGGCGAAGTCGCCGAACTGCGCTTCCCAGATGTCCAGGGTCATCGGATCGGCCGTTGAATAGCCGTACTCGAACGCCATCACCGCTTCCTCGCTCAGCAGCGAGTCGATGATGGTGACGTCCACCGGGTTCTTCACCAGGCGGCGCAGCGGCAGGATGTACTCGTCGCTGGTCTGTTCGTGCTGGATGGCGTGGCGGTGGAAGAACGTGCCGCGGCCGCAGTCCTGGCCGACCAGACGCAGCTTGTAGCCTTCGTCCAGCAGGGTGGCGTAGGCGAGGTTCTCGGCGAAGCCCCAGTCGCCTGGCAATTCGCCCGCCGTCATCTTGCGGCGGTCCTCGTAGATCTTGGCGACGCGCGGGTGCAGCTTGATGCTGTCCGGGACCGCGTTGATCTCGGTGGCGAGCTGGACCAGCTTCTTGCTGTCAAAGGTGGTGTCCACGGGGTCGGACAGCTTGCCGGTCAGGTACTTGGTCCAGTCGATGGTGAACTCGTCCGGCTTGACCTCCACCACCTCGGTGGTGACCACGCCGTCGTCGAGCTTCTGGCGATAGCCGTCGACCAGCGCCTGGGCCTCGTCGGCGGTGAGGGTGCCTTCCTCGACCAGGCGCGCGGCGTACAACTCGCGCGGAGTCTTGTGCTTGCGGATGACCTGGTACATCACCGGCTGGGTCGCTGCCGGCTCGTCGGCCTCGTTATGGCCGTGGCGGCGGTAGCACACCAGGTCGATGACCACGTCGCGGCCAAAGCGGTTGCGGAAGTCCAACGCCAGCTCGGCGCAGAACACCACTGCTTCCGGATCGTCGCCATTCACGTGCAGGATCGGCGCGCCGACCATCTTGGCCACGTCGGTGCAGTACAGGGTGGAGCGGGCGTCCTGCACGGCGCTGGTGGTGAAGCCCACCTGGTTGTTGATGACGATGTGCACCGTGCCGCCAACGGCGAAGCCGCGGGCCTGCGACATCTGGAACAGCTCCATCACCACGCCCTGGCCGGCAAATGCGGCGTCGCCGTGGATCAGGATCGGCAGCACCTGCTCGCGGCCCTTCTCGCCGCGACGGGTCTGGCGCGAACGCACCGAACCGACGACCACCGGGTCGACGATCTCCAGGTGCGACGGGTTGAACGCCAGCGCCAGATGCACCGGACCACCCGGCGTGGCGACGTCGGCGCTGAAGCCCATGTGGTACTTGACGTCGCCCTGGTGGGCGAGGTCGCTGTGCACGTGCTCGAACTTGCCTTCGAACTCGTCGAAGAGGTGGCGCGGCGGCTTGCCCAGCGTGTTGACCAGCAGGTTGAGGCGGCCGCGGTGGGCCATGCCGATGACCACGTCCTTGGCGCCATTCTGGCCGGCGCGGCGGATGGTGGTGTCCATCAGCGGCACCAGTGCGTCGCCACCTTCCAGCGAGAAGCGCTTCTGGCCGACGTACTTGGTGCCGAGGTAACGCTCCAAGCCATCGGCGGCGGTGAGCCGCTCGAGGATGCGCTTCTTGTCTTCGGCGGTGCGGCCGTACTTGCCGCCGGCCTTCTCGAGGCGCTCGTAGATCCAGCGACGCTGTTCGGCGTCGGTGATGTGCATGAACTCGGCGCCGATCGGACCGGTGTACGTAGCCTTCAGCAGGGCGAGCAGGTCGCCCAGCTTCATGCGGTCATTGCCGCCCACGCCGCCGGTGCTGAACTCGGCCTTGAGGTCGCTCTCGGACAGGCGGTGGAAGGCGAGGCCCAGGTCCGGGGCTTCGGGCTTCTGCATCAGGCCCAGCGGGTCGATGTTGGCACCCAGGTGGCCGCGCGAGCGGTACGCGGTGATCAGGCGGCCGACCTGGCGTTCGCGCTCGTCACCGGCGCCCGCGGCGACCGTGACCTGGCCCTTGGCGGCACGCTTGCCCGCGTCCACGATGCTGTCGATCGCAGCCGAGTGGGGCACGTCGCCCGCCTCACGGCCCTTGAAACCGTCGAAATAGGCTTTCCACTTGTCCCCGACGCTGTCGGGGTCGACCAGATACTGCTCGTACAGGTCTTCGATGAAGGCGGCGTTCGCGCCGAGCTGGGACGACTGGGAGAACTGCTTCAGGAGGCTGTCCACGATGGTGATCGCGAATCTCTTCAGGGGGAGGCGGGGAGGCCAGCGCGGGCGCAGGCGCTATTCAGGTAATCAAGACCCGGAATTATAGCCACTGGAAGGGGCTACGCGGTTAACACTTAAGTCAAACCATTCAAATGCCTAGCGCCCGGAACTCACTGCACGGCCGCGCACGCTCCCATACGGGGTCGAAGGTGGCCTGCAACTGGCGGGCACGGGCGCGGTCATCGAGGCGGGTTTCGCCGTCGAACCGGTGACCCAGGGTGCGGAAGTACCAGCCGCCAGCGTCGCCGGCCGCGTAGGCCGGGGCGTACGCCTGGTCCCCAGGCTCCTCGACGGCGCGGAACTGGAAGGCGCTGGGCAGTCGTTGGGCCAGGGCCAGCAGGGCCGAATGCGCCCGCTGGGGCGTCGCCGGGTCCTGTACCAGGATGCGGATCTCACCGCGGCGGGTGGCCAGTTGCTTGAGCGCGGTGATCAGGTCCGGGTGGTCCAGCAGGCCGGGGTCCAGGTCGCGGCTGTAGATGTCCAGTTGGCGACGGGTGCCGGTGATCACGCCGATCATGGCGGCCAGCGCCTGGTCGCGGGTTTCCACGACGTTGGCATGGTCCAGCAGCAGGCGCATGGACTGATGCTCGATTCCGGCCTCCTCATAGCGCGGACCGTAGGGCAGGAACCCGTGGCGTGCGTAGAAGTTGATCGCGGTGACTTGTGCGTGCAGGCTCACCTCGCGCCAGCCAAGCTTGCGCGCCTCGTCAAGCAGGGCCCGAAGCAATGCGTCACCCACACCCTTGCCGCGCCACGCCGGCAACACTGCCATTCGGCCGATGCGGTGCTCGGGCGTCAATCGGCCGGTGCCAATGGGGTGGCCGTCGGCGTCGCGCGCGATGACATGGTGGCAGGCCGGATCCAACTCGTCCCACTCGAGTTCCAGCGGCACGCCTTGCTCCGCGACGAAGACCGGTTCGCGCACCGCGCGCAGTTCGGCCAGTCCGGTGTCGTAGGGGATGGGCTCGACGTGGAATTCGTTGGCAGCCATGTCAGTCCTCTTCTTCGGCGAGGTACAACTGGTAGTGGCCCGCCGCCAGCAGCGAAATCAGCACCTCGCGGCCGGTTTCGGACAGTGCCTCGTAATCATGCCCGTCGACGGTGGCGTTGTTGGCCAGCAGTCGTGCGTCTGCCACCGGCAGGGAATGGTCCTGGCCGCTGACGAAGAGCGTGGCGCCGCGCGCGGCCTTGCGCCATGCGACCCGCGTCCACGGATGGCGCACGAGCGATGCGCCCTGCTGCAGGTCCCACTCGATCTCGATGCGCGAACGATCCTCGCCATTGGACATGACTTCGCCCGCGGCGCGGTAGATGGTCATGAAGCGGCCGAACCAGTCGCCCAGCCGCTCCGGGTCGTTCATGCGCAGCATGTTGAGGGCCTCGACTGCGCGCGCCATCGCGTCCGTATCGATCTCATACGGATCCTTGGCTGGCTTCAGGTCGGGGTCGTGGTAGCGCAACGATTCGTCCGCATCGGCGACGAGGGTGTCGACGAAGTCGCCGAGCAGTTCGGCGGCGGCGGGGGCGCGCATACCCACGGAAAAGGTGAGGCAGGCGTCCTCGGCGACGCCGTTGTGGGGCACGTTCGGCGGCAGGTACAGCATGTCGCCAGGACCCAGCACCCAGTCGTGGGTGGCGTGGAAGGCCTGTAGCAGCTTCAGTTCCACGTCCGGACGGAAGGCCAGCGACGGCGCCGGGCGGCCCATCGCCACCGAGGCGTCGATCTGCCAGCGGCGGTGGCCATGCGCCTGCAGCAGGAACACGTCGTACTGGTCGACATGTGCACCCACCGACCCCCCCGGCGCGGCGAAGGACACCATGATGTCGTCGATGCGCCAGCGCGGGAGGAAGCGGAAGTCTTCAAGCAGTTCGCGGATGTCGACGTCCCATTTGTCCATGTCCTGCACCAGCAGGGTCCAGTCCTGGTGTGGCATGTCGGGGAACATGGCCTCGTCGAACGGACCGGTGCGGACGCTCCAGCGATCATGCGCGCGGTCGTGCATGACAATGCGCGAGAGGGCCATTTCCTCGCAGGCCACGCCGGCCAGGTCCTCGGGCTGGATCGGCGACACGAAGTCCGGAAAGGCGTTGCGGACGAGCAGGGGGCGCTTCTGCCAGTAGTC
>CBFGOS010000148.1:0-6005 GCA_965650425.1 uncultured Lysobacter sp.
TGGCCAGCGTGCTGCTGGCCTTGCTGGTGTGGTCACTGGCCACGACGAGGCAGCGCGCACTGGAGTTGGGCCTGCGCATCAGCCAGCAGTACCGGGAGAGCGAAGAGCGGTTCCGCACCCTCAATGAACGGCTGCCGGCGTTGGTGCTGTTGGCTGATCGCGCCGACGGCCGGATCACCTACGCGAACCAGGCCGCGCGCGCGAGGCTTGGGCAGTGGCAGTTGGGCAATGGATTGAACGCACTGTTCGAAGACGAGGACGTCTGCAGGCGCCTGGCCGCCACGGGCGAAGGCGAGGCCGAAACGCTCGAGGTCGGACTTCGCGATGCGGAGGGACAGCGATTCTGGGCGAGCCTTTCCGTTTCACCCGCGATGCTTGATGAGCACGCGCAATGGCTGCTGGTCGCTACCGATGTGTCCGAGCAACGCCAGTTGACCGAAATGCTCGCCTACCAGGCCAGCCACGACGCGCTGACCGAGCTGTTCAACCGCCGTGAGTTCGAACAGCGCGCACAGCAACTCATCCAGTCGGTGGACGAGGCCGGGCCTGCCGCGGCCCTGTTCTACATCGACCTCGACCAGTTCAAGCTGATCAACGACACCTCGGGGCACATGGCGGGTGACCAGTTGCTCATCCAATTAGCCGCGCTGATGCATGAGCAACTGCGCGGGGGAGACACCCTCGCCAGGCTCGGTGGCGATGAGTTCGGCGTGTTGGCCTGCAACGTCGGCGACCAAGCCGGTGCGAGGATGGTCGCGGAGCGGCTGCGCGAACATGTCGACGGATTCGTGTTCGTTTGGGAGAGCAATACGTACATGATCAGCGCCAGCATCGGCGCGGTCATGATCGACCACCCAGGGACCTCGCTGCGCGAAGTGATGGCGCAGGCCGATACCGCCTGCTACCTCGCCAAGGAGTCCGGACGCAATCGGGTCCACTTCTATTCCGAGCAGGACGACGATGCGGCTCGCAGGCGCAGTGAGATGGAGTGGGCCAACCGGCTCCGGTGGGCCATCGACGAGGATCGGCTGCAGTTGTACTACCAGGAGGTTCGCGCCCTCGGCGGTCAGGACGACGGGCGACCCCGCATTGAGTTGCTGTTGCGATTCCGCGACGAGTCCGGGCGCATCGTGCTGCCAGGCGCATTCATCCCGGCCGCAGAGCGTTATGGACTGATGTCGATGATCGATCGCTGGGTGATCGAAACGGCGCTGGCCAATTTCAACCGCCTGCATCCGGCGGGCGACCGGCTTGCCTTGGCCAACATCAATGTCTCGGGCACGAGCATCGAGGACGAGTCCCTCACCGACCTCATCCTGATGCTGCTTGAGCAGCACGGCATCGAGCCCGGTAGGATCTGTTTCGAAATCACCGAGACGGCGGCCGTGCGCAACCTGGCGCAGGTGTCGCGCTTCATCGAGCGTCTACGCACGGCTGGTTGTCGCATCGCACTCGACGACTTCGGCGCCGGGATGTCCTCCTTCGGATACCTGAAGAACCTGCCTGTTGACATCATCAAGATCGATGGGAGCTTCATCCGCGACCTGCTCAACGATCCGATGAGCCACGCAATCGTGCGTGCGGTCGCCGACATCGGCCACCAGCGTGGCCTCCAGGTCGTGGCCGAATGGGTCTCCAGCGATGAGATCCTGGATGCGTTGCGTGACCTGGGCGTGGACTATGCACAGGGATTCGCGTTGCACCAACCGGAAGTGGTTCCGTTCCAGAACCACTGAGGGCCGGCGATCAGTGTGGCTGTTCGAGCCACACCCGCAGATGCGCGTGGGAGTCGCCGGTCAGGGTGATGAAGCGGAAACCCAGCCAGGCGTTTCCGGGTGCGCTGGCACCGTTCTGCCACAACAGGTGCGCTCCCACTTCGATATCCAGCGGCGGGCCGTCCGGCTGCGGCAACTGGAATCGCAGCTGGTACAGCCCATCGTCGACCAGCGCGCTCTCCGAAATGAGCAGCATCCCGGTCTCCGATACGTTTCCCAGCCTGCCGACCTCCTGGTCGGTCATCGTATCGATGACGGCGATGTCGACCGGGGCGTCCCGGCGACGGGCACGACGGAATTCCTCGCTCATTGGGCCTCCCCGTTGTCACTCGTCGGACGGGCGAACCGGCGTAGCGCCGCCAGGGTAGCGTGCCAGGCCCGGTCGATCAGTCGTCCCACCGTTGTCGTCACGATCCGCGCCTGTCCGCGCGCCATGGCCCGTGCCAGGCTGTCGAGAGTCTGCTCGTCCACGCGCTGGCCCCGTTGGTTCACGAACAGAACGTGCCCGGTGATCGAGCTGTGCCAGGCGAGACGGCGGCGCACGACGTCCCCCTGTTGATTGGTCACGAACTCGAACCAAGTGCCAAACGGAAGCGTGCACAGCTTCTCGTAGCAGGCCTCTTCCGCCTCGTTGCGTGGCAGCGGGGGGGCGCGCTCCGGCACCGCCTGTTCGCCGAGCCGGCCGCGCGCCTTCAGGCGCATGGCCAGCTCGGTGCGCGAGCCCACGTCGTCGGAGTCAGGGGTGTCAATGCCGCACAGCTTGCGCGCGATCAGCTGCGCGTCGTCTTCGTGGTAGCCGACCAGCAGCAATCCATCGTGTACCCGCTGCTGGATCTCCGAGGGCGCCGGCCTGCCGTCAAAGCTGGCCACGACCAGGGCGCGGGTGTCTTCCAGTGCCACGCGCCAGGCGTCGGAGTCCTCGCTGCTGCGCAGTAGGGTGAGTGTCAGTACATCGGCCCAGGCTTGGTCGAACAGCGAACGGATGAATCGCGGAAGGGTGCGCTCGCCAATCAACCCGTCCAGCACTTCGCGGGCACGGCTCTTCGATACTTCCAGGCGTTCCTTGCCGCGCGCCGCCTCGACGTTGCGGCGCTCGGCGACCTCCGCCTTGCGGGCCATGGAGTGCAGGTGTTCCTGCAGCGGTCGGTTGGCCGCCACGAACACCGAGTTGTCACCCGCGTAGTGCTTCACCACGTGGTCGACGGCCTTCTGCAGATGCCCTTCCAGCACGGGATCGCGTTCGTCTTCCGCCAGCCAGCTGGCACCGGATTCCGCCACAGCGTTCAGCAGTTGGCGGGCCGGGTGCTGGGTTCGGGCAAAGAATGCGTGGTCACGCAATGCGACCCGCAGCAGCGGAATCTGCAGGCGCTCAAGCAGCGACGACCCGGTTGATTCCTGGCGCATGTCGCGCGCCATTTCGGTGAACAGCAATGCCAGCAGCTCGATGACATCGGTATCGGCTTGCGAGAGTGCAGCACTTTCCCCGTGCACGCGGCGCCCATGCGACAGCAGGGCCTGGCGAAGCGCGGCCAGGCCCGACTTGCTGGGCTTGGACGGCTGGCCCGGGGGGGCGGAAGCCGCCTGAGCCTGTCGTGCGGCGAGGACCTGCTGCAATTCCTCCGCGGACATGAACGGTCCCGTCTGGGACTGCGGCTCGGTGCGCAACTTCCCGATCAGTCCTTTGCGATCAGCCAGGAGCTCCTGCAGCAGCTGGAAGGTCACGTCGTCCTGTTCGCTGGCGCCGGTGACCTCGCCCATCCAGCCCGTATGTGGCACGCCGGTGGGCGCGGCATTCGCCACTCGCTGGCCTGCAGGCGCGCGCTCCGCGGACGCAGCGGCGGCCTTGGGATTAATGCGACGTGTGCGCAGCGGGACGTAAGCCAGGTCCGGCAGCACGCCTTCGCGGGCGAGCAGTCCATTCAGGGCATCGACCAGGTGGCCGTAGTTGCCCAGCACGTGGGTCTCGAAGCTCTGGAACAGCTCAAGCCGCGCATCCTGACGGATCTGCAGCACCGTGCTGGCTTCGGCAAGGATCCGCGAAAGTTCCTGCGGGCCCACGGGGAGCGTCTGCGCTTCAAACGCAGGCGAACCCGCCAGGACTCCGAAGCGTTGGCCCAGCAGCAGCAATGGCAGGCTGCTGCGGGCTTCGTGCCGGACGGCCATTGCCCTGAGCGCCGACGCCTCGGTGACTTCGTCGTCATCCACCAGGCGCAAGTGGGCGAAGCTGGTCACCAGCTCTGGCGCCTCGTCCTGCGTGGCGATCGGTTCACGGATCGCCGCCAGCGTGCGTTCGAGTTCATGCAGGAAACGCGGCACCAGGTCCGAACGGTTCACCCGGACGCTGCGCAACGTCTCGAAGTGCATGGACTGCTGGGTGGGATTGCGCGCCTGTTCCTCGTGGCGGAACAGGCGCTCTTCGAAGTCCACCAGCATGCGTTCCAGCCGCATCGCCAGCTCATCCGACGCCAGTGCCAGGACGCGCTCCAGGACGTGCTGGACGCGGGGGGGCAGCCGGGCCGACTCGAGCATCGAACGCATGGGGTGGGTTTCCGTAACCGCGTTGGTTTCCATGGCAGGACCTGGCCCTCTCCAGATTGCGAGGCCGCGCGCCGCCTTCTCCACCGGTTCCCGCTAGCCGGTGCCTAGGGCGGACCCCGATTTTCCGCCTACGTTACACCCAGATGAGCGCGACGGGCAGGTCAGGCCATTTCTTCGAGGAACAGGCTGACCACGTCGTTGGTGAAGCGGCGCCCGAGTTCCGTGGGGCGGACGACGTCGCCGGTCTTCTCCAGCCAACCCGACGCGCACGCCACCCCGATGCGGGTCGCGATATCCGCCGGATCCAGGCCGGTCCGGGCCGCGAATTCCGACAGGGCGAACCCGTCGACCAGCCGCAGGGCATTCAACATGTACTCGAAGGGGCGCTTGTCCGCCGGGACGCGCTCATCGCCACCGAGGGACGCGGCGGTCCCCGCATGCGCCATGTAAGTGGCCGGGTGCTTGTGCTTCCAGCGGCGCAGGATCGTCTGTTCGCTTCCCAGGGTCAGCTTGCCGTGGGCGCCTGCACCGATACCCAGGTAGTCGCCATAGCGCCAGTAGTTGAGGTTGTGGTCGCATTGCCGGCCCGGACGGGCGTAGGCGCTGACCTCGTACTGCGCATAGCCGGCATCGGCCAGCAGCGCCTGGCAGTGCTCCTGCATGTCCCAACTGGCGTCGTCGTCGGGAATGCCGACCGGCGGCCGCGCCGCAAACACGGTGTTGGGCTCCAGCGTGAGCTGGTAATGCGACACGTGCGTGGGCTGCAGGGCGAAGGCGCGCTGCAGGTCGTGCTCGGCCATCGCCAGGGTCTGTCCCGGCAGGGCATACATCAGGTCGAGGTTGATGTTGTCGAAGCCGGCATCCTGCGCCAGTTTCACCGCCGCGTCGGCCTCTGCGCTGTCGTGGATGCGGCCCAAGCGCTGAAGGCAACCATCGTCGAAGCTCTGCACCCCGAAACTGAGTCGGTTGATGCCGGCAGCACGGTACCCCTCGAAGCGACCGTGCTCGGCAGTGCCGGGATTCGTCTCCAGCGTGATTTCGCAGCCAGGGGCAAAGCGCAGGCGCGCACTGGCGCCCTGCAGGAAGCGGTCAATGGCCGCCGGTGGCATCAGGCTGGGCGTGCCGCCGCCAAAGAACACCGTGCGCACGTTTCGGCCCCAGACCAACGGCAGGTCGTTGTCGAGGTCGGCCAGCAGCGCATCCACATAGGCCTCGAAAGGCGGCTCGCCGCGCCGCTCGTGCGAATTGAAGTCGCAGTAGGGGCATTTTCGTACGCACCACGGGACGTGCACGTACAGGGACAGCGGCGGGGTGGTCAACGTCATCTGTTTATTGTCCCACCCTCGCGGCGCGGGCGTCGTGCGTCTCAGTGCGCGCGCAGGGGATCATTCAGCGACAGCGCGCGCAGGCGTGCCCTGAGTTCGGCCACCGCCTGGCCCCGGTGGCTGACGCGGTTCTTGGTGGCCGGATCCAGTTCTGCGGCGGATAACCCGGAGGCGGGATCGAGGAACACCGGGTCATAGCCGAAGCCGCCCTCGCCGTGCCGGGCGCGCAGCACGCGCCCATGCCAGCGACCCTCGACCACCAGTGGCTGCGGGTCATCGGCCGAGCGTAACAGCACCAGCACCGCGATGAAGTGCGCGGTGCGCGCGACGCTGGCCGCCTACCAGCAGCTCCTCGACGACTTCCAGA
>CBFGOS010000149.1:0-5969 GCA_965650425.1 uncultured Lysobacter sp.
CCGAGGGCGTGGAGACCGAGGAGCAGAGCCAGTGGCTGCGGGCCCACGGCTGCAGCCAAGGCCAAGGGTTCCTGTTCGCGCGGCCACTGGAGGCCGACGACGCATTGGCCTACCTGCTGCGCATGCAAGAAGCGGCGCCGGCCTGAGGCCGGCGTGCCTGCTCAGGCCTGCGACTTGCGGGTCGCCCGCTTCTGGCGGTCGCGGCCGATCAGCAGGTACATCACCGGCACCACGAACAGGGTGAAGAAGGTGCCGATGCCCATGCCGCCCACGATCACCCAGCCGATCTGGTTGCGCGCTTCGGCGCCGGCGCCGGATGCAATCGCCAGCGGCACCGAGCCCAGCACCATCGCGCCGGTGGTCATCAGGATCGGGCGCAGGCGCAGCGCGGAGGATTCGATCACCGCATCCAGCTTGCTGCGGCCCTGCTCCTGCAACTGGTTGGCGAATTCCACGATCAGGATGCCGTGTTTGGCGATCAGGCCCACCAGGGTGACGATGCCGATCTGCGAATAGATGTTCCAGCTGCCACCGGTCAGCTTGAGTGCGAGGAACGCGCCGAACGCCGCCAGCGGCACCGCCAGCAGGATCACGAACGGGTCCACCCAGCTTTCGAACTGCGCGGCCAGCACCAGGAAGATGAAGATCAGAGCCAGCACGAAGATCATCGCAAAGTCGCTGGACGACTCACGGAACTCGCGGCTCTGGCCCGACAGGTCGTACTGCGCTTCCGGCGCGACCTCCTTCAGAGCTCCCTCCATCCAGGTCAGGGCCTCGCCCATCGAATAACCCGGCGCCAGGCCGGCGCTGATCGTCGCCGAGCGCAGCTTGTTGAAGTGGTTCAGCTCCTTGGCTGCGATGGTTTCCTGCACGTCCACCAGGTTGGACAGTTGCACCATCTGCCCATCACCGGCGCGTACGAAGATGTTGCTCAGGTCGCCCGGCACGCGGCGGTTGGCATCGTCGGTCTGCACGATCACGTCGTACTGCTCGCTGCCCATTTTGAAGCGGGTTACGTTGCGTCCGCCAAGCAGGGTTTCCAGCGTGCGGCCCACGGTCGCCACGTTGCTGCCGACAGCTGCCACCTTGTCACGGTTGACGTCGATCTTCAGTTGCGGCTTGTCCAGCTTGAGGTCGGTGTCGGGGTTGGTCAGCTTCGGGTTCTCGGCCATCTTGGCCATCAGCTTCTGCACCGTCGCGCCCAGGTCCTCCCAGGTGCCCGTGCTCTGCACCACGAAGCTCACCGGCTGGCCAAAGCCCTGCTGGCCCAACGGCGGCGGCAACACCGGGAATGCCATCACGCCCGGGATGCCCATGAACTGCGGGAACAGCTGGCCCTGGACCTCGGCCGATTTGCGGGTGCGCTCGTCCCAGTCCACCAGGCCGACGAAGCCGATGGTCTGCGTGATCGACGGGAAGCCGACGATCTGGAAGTAGCGATCCACTTCCGGCACCTTGGAAAACATGCCTTCCATCACGCGGGCATATTTGTCGGTGTACTCCACGGTGGAGCCTTCAGGCGCGATGCCGAAGCCGATCACCAGGCCCTGGTCCTCTTGCGGCGCCAACTCGCGCGGCAGCAGCATGAACAGTCCGATGGCCGCCGCGAGGATCGCAATGCCTATCCCGGTGACGACCACCTTCAACGACAAGGCGCGCTTCAGCACGGCACGGTAGGTGTTGTCGATGCCGCGCAGCACCTTTTCGCCGGCGGCGTAGAAGCGGCCGTGCTTCTTCTCGTGCTTCAGCAGCTTGGACGACATCATCGGCGACAGCGTCAGCGCGGTGAAGCCCGACACCAGCACCGCACCGGCCAACGTCAGCGCGAACTCGACGAACAGCTTGCCGGTGCGGCCGGTGGAGAACGCCAGCGGCACGTACACCGCCACCAGCGTCAGGGTCATCGCGATGATCGCGAAGCCAATTTCCTTGCTGCCCTTGAGCGCCGCCTCGAACGGCGGCATGCCCTCTTCCACGTGGCGGAAGATGTTCTCCAGCATCACGATCGCGTCGTCTACCACCAGGCCGATCGCCAGCACCATGGCCAGCAGGGTCAGCGTGTTGATGGTGAAACCGAACGCGTACATCAGCGCGAATGCGCCGACCAGCGACACCGGGATGGTCACCAGCGGGATCAGCGTGGCGCGCCAGCTGCGCAGGAACAGGAAGATGACCAGGATGACGAGGAGCACGGCTTCGCCGACGGTCTTGTAGACCTCCTCGATCGACTTCTCGATGAAGATGGTGGAATCGTAGGCAATTGCGACCTTCACGCCTTCCGGCAGCGTGCGCTGGATCTGCGGCAGCATCGCCTTCAGCGCCTCGGAGATCTCCAGCGGGTTGGCCACGGCCTGCTTGACCACGCCCAGCGGCACGGCGTCCACGCCGTTGAAGCGCGCGCGGAAGCGGTCTTCCTGCGAGCCCAGCTCGACCTTGGCCACGTCCTTCAGGCGCACCAGGTAACCGCCGCTGTTGCCCAGGATCACCTCGCCGAACTGCTCGGCGGTGCGCAGGTCGGTTTCCGACAGCACGGTGAACTCGCGGGTGCTGCCTTCCACGCGTCCGGCCGGGATTTCGGCGTTCTGCGCGCGCAACGCGTTCTCCACGTCCACCGGGGTCAGCCCGAAGCCGGCCAGGCGCTGCGGATTGAGCCACACGCGCATCGCGTAGCGCACGCCGAACACCTGCGCCTGCGCCACGCCCGGGATGGTCTGCACGCGGTCCTTGACCAGGCGGTCGGCCAGGTCGGCCAGCTCGGTCTTGCTATGGCGATCGGACGAGAACGCCATCCAGATGATCGGCTGCGCGTCGGCTTCCTGCTTCTGCACGATCGGCTCATTGGCCTCCTCGGGCAGGAAGTCGCGCGCCTGACCGACGCGGTCGCGAACGTCGGACGCAGCGCCGTCGGGATCGCGGTCCAGGCGGAAGCGGATCGTGACCTGGCTGGACTGCTCGCGGCTGACCGACGAGATGTACTCGATGCCTTCCACGCCGGAGAGCGCATCCTCGATCGGCTGGGTGATCTGCGATTCGATCACCTGCGCGCTGGCGCCCGGGTAGCTGGTATTGACGGTGACGACCGGCGTGTCGACGTTGGGGATCAGGCGGACCGCGAGGCGGTCGTAGGCGATGATGCCGATCAGCAGCACCACCAGGTTGATCACCGTCGCGAAGACCGGGCGGCGGATGGAGATGTCGGAGAGGACCATGGGGATTCCTTTCCTCAGCCGCCGTTGGCGGGCTTGTCCGTATCGGCCTTGGCGGGCTGGCCTGCGGCCGCGGGTGTCTTCGGCGCGACCGCGGCCGGCTTGTCTCCACCGGCGCCCTGCGGCGGCAGCGACATCACCGGCATGCCGTCATGCATCATCGGCTTGGCCTGGCCGGCGGTGATCACCACGTCCCCCGCCTTGAGTCCTTCCACGACCTGCACCAGGCCCGGCGTGCGCTGACCGGTCTTGACCGTGGTCTTCTTCGCCTTGCCGTCCACGACGAGGTAGACGAAACGGGAGTCCCCGTCCTGCATCAGCGCCTGCTCGGGCACCATCAACGCTTGCGCATTACCCGTCCCGGTGTCGAGCTGCAGCTTGGCGAACTGGCCGGGGCGCAGACGGAAGTCGGGGTTGGGGATCTGCGCGCGCAACTTGGCGCTGCGGGTATTGGGGTCGATCACCGGGTCGATGGCCACCACCTGGCCGCCAAACGCATCGCCGGGAAACGCGTCGACGATGATGTCGATCTTCTGCCCGTTGCGCAGCTGGTCCAGCACCGTCTCGGGCACGCTGAAATCGACTTCGATCGGATCGAGCTTCACCAGCGTGACCAGGTCCTGGCCGACGTTGACGAACTCGCCGACACTGACGCTACGCAAGCCCACCTGGCCGGAGAACGGCGCCCGCAGGGTCATCTTCGACAACGCAGTGCGCGCCGAGGCCACGCGTGCCTGGTCGACGCCGAGCTGGGCGCGCGCCTTGTCCAGGTCGGACTGGGCGATCAGCTTCTGCCCACTCAGTTGCTCGGCACGTGCGATCGTGCGGCGGCTGTTCTCGAGGTTGGCGGCAGCCTCATTGAGGCTGGCCTGGGCCAAGCTGCCATCCAGCGTGAAGAGGGGCTGCCCGGCGGCAACGCGACCGCCTTCGGTGAAATGGATGCGGGTGACACGCCCGGCCACTTCCGGCCGCACCACCACCGACTCATCCGCGCGCAGGCTGCCCACGGTCTGCAGGCCACCCTGCAACGACTGTGGCTGCAGGGTCACGGTCTCCACCGGCAACTGCATGCCGCCGGGCGGTCCGCCAGCGCCGCCGCCCTGTGCCTGTTTATCGCCACATGCGCTCAATGCCAGCGCGGCGACCATGACGGCGGAAAAGAGAACGGTGTGGCGCATCCTGAGCCTCGCACGAGGATTTCATGAACTTGTCAGTTTAGCTTCGAGCGGCCGATACGCCCGTGCCATTAGTCCCGTGGCCCGCGTGGCCGGCCCGAACGCCGCCTGCGCATCAACGTGGAAGCGAGAGGAAGTGGGCCAGCGACTCGGGCGCGATGGGCAGCGCGTGCGGCAGCCTTCCCCAGCAAGGGGCCGTCAGGTGCCGGCGGAGGATGGCGAAGTTGTCGTCGGCCCGTGCCATGGCCGGGTCGATGTCGTTGGCAATCCAGCCCACCAACCGCGCCCCGGATGCCTCGATAGCCTGCTGCGTCAGCCGCGCATGGTTGATGCAGCCCAGCCGCAGTCCGACCACCATCACGACCTGCAGGTCCAGCGCGCGAACGACGTCGACCTGGTCCAGCGTGGCCGAAAGCGGCGCCAGCCAGCCGCCGACGCCTTCGACTACCACGCAATCGGCCTGCGCCTGAAGGCGCGCGAACGCGTCCTGGATCGGCTCCAGACCCAGGCTGACCCCCGCACTGGCGGCGGCCAGCTCCGGGGCCAACGGCTCGGGCAGGGCGAACGGATTGACGTCGTCGTAGGCGGGCCGGGGCACGCTGGCCGCCTGCAGCAGCAACGCGTCCTCGTTGCGCCAGCCCCCGGCATGCCGCTCGCAACCGCTGGCCACAGGTTTCATGCCGACGGCGGTGCGGCCCTCACGTCGCAGGGCATGCAGCAACGCCGCACTGGCCACCGATTTGCCGATCCCGGTGTCCGTGCCGGTGACGAACAGGCGCTTCAGGGGCATCATCGACGGCCCCCGACAGGCACCGTGGGACTGCTAGACTCGAGCGAAGGGAGATTCATCACGATGTTCACCAGCCAAAGTTTAAGCGGCCCCAAGCCCGAGCAGTACGCACAGTTGGCCGAACAGGCCCGCGCGCTGGTTCACGGCGAGCGCGACCGCGTGGCCAATGCCGCCAACCTGTCCGCGCTGGTGTACCAGGCACTGCCCGCACTGAACTGGGTGGGTTTCTACTTCTTCGATGGCACCGAACTGGTGGTCGGCCCGTTCCAGGGCCTGCCTGCGTGCGTGCGCATTCCGCTGGGCAAGGGAGTGTGCGGCACCGCGGCCCAAACGCGGCAGACCCAACGCGTGGAAGACGTGGAGGCGTTTCCCGGCCACATCGCCTGCGACTCGGCGTCGCGCTCGGAGTTGGTTGTGCCGCTGGTGGCCGCCGATGGCACGCTGATCGGCGTGTTCGACCTCGACAGTCCCGAGCTCAACCGCTTTTCCACGGACGACCAGTCCGGCCTGGAGGCCATCGCCCGAGTCTTCGTGGAGTCGATCGCTTGAGCACCGAGAAGCTACGGAACATTGGACCCAAATCGGCGGCCTGGCTGCGCCAGGTGGGCCTGCGTACGCAGGACGACATCGCGGCGGTGGGCACGGTCGAGGCGTTCATGCGGGTCAAGCGGGCCGGCTTCAAGCCGACCCTCAACCTGCTGTATGCGATCGAAGGCGCGCTGCTGGAATGCCATTGGCAGGAGGTACCGGAAGCGCGCCGCCAGCAACTTGTCGCCGAGGCCGAAGCGGCGATCGCGC
>CBFGOS010000150.1:0-5949 GCA_965650425.1 uncultured Lysobacter sp.
ATCGTTTCCGGGCCCTGCATGAGCAGTTGCTGCGTGACGCGTCTGCGCGCGCCGCGGACGCCGTGGAAGAGCTCATGGGGCCACGGACCGCCAGCACGCCATGAACCTGCCCACCGGACAGGAGCGTATCGCCGGCGTCGACGAGGCCGGGCGCGGGCCGTTGGCAGGCCCGGTGGCCGTGGCTGCCGTCATCCTCGACCCCACCCGCCCGATCGAAGGCCTGGACGACTCCAAGCGCCTCACCGAAGCGCGACGCGAGGCCCTGTTCCCGCTGATTCAGGCCCGTGCGATCGCATGGCATATCGAACTGGTCGAGCCCGCCGAGATCGATCGCATCAACATCTTCCAGGCCACGATGTCCGGCATGGAACGCGCGTTGCGGGCCTTGGTGGTCGCCCCCTCGCTGGCACGCATCGACGGCAACCGGCTGCCCCGCCATCTCCCCTGCGCGGCCGAGGCGCTGGTCGGCGGCGACCGCCTCGACCCGGCCATCATGGCCGCGTCCATCCTGGCCAAGGTCGCCCGCGACCGGGTCATGCAGGCCCTGCACGTGCAATGGCCGCAGTACGGGTTCGACGCGCACAAGGGTTATCCCACGCCAGCCCACCTTGAGGCGCTGCGCACGCGTGGTCCCTGCGCGCAGCATCGACGGAGTTTTGCGCCGGTACGTGCGTGCCTTGCCCGCGACGACGATCAGGTCCCCGCGTTCGCGCTCACTTGTCAATGATGATGGCAGGGTCGGACGCGCGGTCGCCTGCGCGTACGGCATAGTCGTAACGCTCCGACTGTGAGCCGCCCTGGGCCTGTGGCGTGGCGGCATCCGGCGGCGCGGGCGTCGCGATGATCGACGCACGATACGCCCCGTTCTCTTTCCGTGCCTCAAGGCGCTTGCGGGGCGGCCCTGGCTCCGGCACGCGATCATCGAAATCGAGCGTGAACTCGCGATCCTGTGAAGGATCATTCGTCCATGTGATGCGCGTGCCGGGCTTGACGTGCAGCTCCGGCGGATCCGCTACGGGATTGCCGTCGTCGTCGTACCCGATGGTGACGAATGCTTCTTTGTCGTGCTGCACCTGGCCCATCGCGGACTCCTCGCTGTCAGCCCTTGGAAGGCGGGGCCGAGGAGCCGGGGGTCGCTGGACGCGATTCCCCTTCGGCGTCCATGCCCCGCAGCAGGGGTGACGTACGAATGCGGTCCAAGGGGACACCGGCCTTCAGTGCGCGCCGAACCCGCTCCCGCGCCCCGTCGCGATCACCCATCCGGGCGAGGGCCTGCGCGGCAAAGAATTCCACTTCGGCCGTTTCGGTCCCCAAGGCATCGGCGCGCGCGAGCAGGTCGGGGACGCTGGCGTGCTGCCCCAGGTTGGCCCGGTACCACGCCAGGTGCGCCGGGGCCATCGCGTCATCGCCCTTGAGTCGAATGTAGGCCTCGGCCATCGAGGCGGCGCGTGCGTACGGCGACGTGGCCTGGTCGGCCGTCCCGGGATCCGCGGACAGGGCGTCGCCAATGTTGCCCCACAGCCGGTAGTCATCCGGATCCAGCCGGGCGGCGCGGCGGTAGAGGTCAGCCGCCTCCGCATAAGCGCCGTCCTCGAAGCGCAGGCTGGCGAAATTGCTCAACGCGCCGGGCGTCGGCTCGAGTGCCAGGGAGCGGTTGTAGGCGGCGGCGGCCTCGCGACGACGGCCAGCGACGTAGTACAGCCCACCCAGGCTGTTCCAGAGCTTCGCACTGTCTGGCTGCAGCGTCGTGGCAATGCGATACGACGCAATGGCCTTCTCGAGGTCGCCTTTGAGGTAGTGGTGATATCCCAGCTCGGTGTGGATGAGGGCGTCGCCGGGACGCAGCTGGTGCGCGCGTTCGTAGTAGTCCAAGGCCAGGGGGTTGTTGCCGAGTGCTGCCTGGGTGGCGGCCAGGCCTATGTAGGCGTCCGGCCTCAATGCCACGTCCTGCAGCGCGCGCGTGTAGTGCTCGATTGCCTGCGGGTATTCGCCGCGCGCGCGGTCCAGGTCGCCCATGGCCAGGCTGACGTCCAGCAGCTTGGGATCCATGCGGGCCGCGCGTTCGCACGCGGTACGCGCGCGGGTGAACGCCGGCGCATCACGCGCGGTCTCGAAACGCCGGATTTCCGCGCGGCAGATGCCGGCCTGCGCACGCGCGAAACCGGCGTCCTCCTTGAGCGCCTGGTTGAAGAACGCGACCGCACGCCCGAGGGCTTGTTCGCTGCGCGGCACCAGCAGTTGTTGCACGCCTTTCAGATACGCGTCGTACGCCGCGGCGCTGACGGTGGGCTTCAGGCGGCGAGCCAGCTGCGGCCTGCTTGCGGGCAAGACACCCATGAGCGAATCCACGACGCTCCCGGCAATCTCACTCTGCACGTCGAACACGCCGGCGGCCTCGCGCTCGTAGCTCTCTGCCCATAGCGTGTAGCCGGTACGGCTGTCGGTCAGGCGCGCGTTGATGCGCACGCGTTGCCCCTCGCGGCGGACGGTCGCGTCCAGGACGGTGGCAACGTCCAACCTTCGCCCCACGGTCGCGGGATCGCGTTCGGTTCCAGGCATCGACGAAGGCGCGAGGTGCGCGGCAACCTTCAAGCCGGGTACGCCCGCCAAGGCGTCATGCAGCTCGCTGGCCAGTCCCTCCGCGAAATAGCGATCATCGCGATCGTTGCCAAGGCTGGTGAACGGCAGCACCGCAACCGATGGCTCGGCCGGCGGCTTGGGCCGTGTTCCCGGCCCAGCAAGCAGGAACCAGGTGGCGAGGCCGACGGCGGTCAGGATTGCCGCCACGACAGGCCAGCGCCACGACGACATGTGCACGCCCGGGGCGCCGGCCCCATCCACCCCAGCGCCTCGGCTGGACCGGCCGGTGACGTGATGCGCTGCCGCCGATCCGTTGGGATTCCACCGCCGAAGCGACTCGCTGTCCGGCCCGATGGGCGCGACGGTTCGGGGGTCGGGAGGCGCAGGTTCCTGACCCAGCCGCATCAGGTCCTCCCGGACCTGCGGGATGTCGGGCTCCAGGTGGCTGACGGGCACTACCGCCGATGCGACCGGTTCGACGTCCACCACATCGTCGAGAGCACCCATGAACCGGTATCCCAGTGCGTGCTGGGTCTGGATGTACCGGGGCTGCTGGGCGTCGTCGCCCATGGCCGCGCGCAGTTGTGCGATGGCCCGGGTCAGGACACCCGGGGTCACATGGCGATGGCCCCATACGGCATCGAGCAGATCGTCGCGGGGAACCAGCGCGCCGGCATGGCGAAGCAGCACCAGCAGGACCGCGAATGCCTTCGGCTCGACCGGCACGGCGGCGCCGGCCCGGGTCAGGGTGTGGGCGGCAGGGTCCACCTCGATGTCGCCGAAACGATAGCGTTCGCCGGGGAACGCCTGACCAGCCAAGGGTCCGGGCACCTCCATCACGAAAACCTCATGAGGCCCTCATCAACCGCTTGGAACGCTGAGAGAAGGCACGGTCAGCCATCATGACCCTCACGGGCCCTCGGACGCACGATGACTCCACGCCAGAACCCCGGCGCCATCCCCCCGCAACGAGAGCCCAAACATGAACGCCATGGCCGCCATCGCCGCCACCCCCACCCGCGCTCGCACCATTCGTATCGAGCGTCGCGTTGAAGTCCGCGTGCCTGCCGCCGAACGTCGCCAGGACAAGGCCGAGCAGCAGGCCGCCATGGCCCTTGCCTGGCACCTGAGGGAGGTTCGCGAACACAGCTACCTGTCCGCTCCCGCTCCCCGGTTCAGGATCCGCTGAACCGCGCGTGGCCGGGGGAGGCTGGGCTGCTGCGCCCCCTCCCTTCCGGGACAGGACAACCGGCGCGCAACGGCGCATAGTGTGACGGCAGCGACCGGTCCCCCGGGCCGGCCGCGGTCGCGCGACACGCCGGCCGCCACGCGACCTCCCGTCCCCCCGCCGGATCGACGAGGTGTGCCATGCGCCTGTCCACCCCTACCCCCACCCCGGATCCGTTGCCCTACGACACCTGGATGGGTGCCAGTAGCGATCCGCGTGCCAACCTTCCCCTAACCCCGACCGCCATCGCCGGCTTCGATGCGTTGCTGCACGAGTTGCACCCCGACGCCGCCCGCGTGGAACCTGATCGGCTGCACCGGCTGATCAACTGGCTGCTGACCCTGCCCGACGACACGGCGCGCGACGTCCTCGACCGGCGCCTGCAGCGCATCGACGAATTGCGGATGATGCTGCTGGATCCCGACTGGGACGCGAACGCCGCAATGGCCGCCCGCGTGCGCAAGCTGCTGGACTACATCGATCGCGAGGACGACCTCATTGCCGACCACGAGCCGCTGTTGGGCTTGCTGGACGACGTGTTGCTGATCGAACTCGCGTGGCCCGCCTTTGCCGACGAGGCCGAGGAGTACAAGGACTTCAGTGCGTACCGCATCGAGGAGCGCCCCACCGGGACCGGCGACGAGCAGCGCGCGGCGTGGATCCGCGACCGGTTGGCCGAGCTCGCACTTTGGCGGCACAAGCTGCGGGTCAACGAGAGCCATTACGTGCACCGCGGGCACCCGGAGGACCCGTTCAAGGTCGTTTGAAGGCCTATTGGCCCAACGACCCCGCGAAGACAACCGGAGTCGGGGCTGCCCACACCTGAGCGGCAACGCAACCGCCAACGGCGCGGAGACCTCACCCGTCGTGTCAAGGCCTTGTCCACGCGGCTGGGCCTGATACCCTGCGGGTTGCACCTCCGGTTGCCGCATGTCCGCACGCTTCGTCCACCTGCACCTCCACAGCGAGTACTCGCTCGCCGACTCGACGATCCGGATCGGCGAGCTGGTGAAACGCTGCGCGATGCTGGGCCAGCCGGCCGTCGCGCTGACCGACATCAACAACCTCTTCGCCGCGGTGAAGTTCGTCAAGGCGTGTGAAGGCGCCGGCATCAAGCCGATCCTCGGCGCCGACATCGGGCTGGCCGACGGCAACGAAGCGCCGTCGCGCATGACACTGCTGTGCCGCGATCGCGGCGGCTACCTCACCCTTTCGCGCCTGCTCACCCGGATGTGGATGGAAGGCCACCGCACCGACGGCGTGGCGATGCGCCCGGAATGGCTGCGCGAGGACAATGAGGGCCTGTTCGCGCTGGTCGGCCGCCACAGCCTCGCCGGCCGCCTGGCCACCAGCAACCGCCATGAACTGGCCGAAGCCTGGCTGGCCGACTGGAAGGGCGAACTGGGCGACCGCCTGCACCTGGAACTGACCCGCACCGGCCGCGAGGGCGAGGAGGCGTTCAACAGCTTCGCCCTGCATGCTTCCACCGCGCGCGGCATCCCGGTGGTGGCCAGCAACGATGCACGCTTCCTCGACCGTGACGGTTTCGAGGCGCACGAGGCCCGCGTGTGCATCGCGTCCGGCCGCGTGCTCGACGACCCCAAGCGTCCGCGTGACTACAGCGCCGAGCAGTACCTCAAGTCATCCGAGGAGATGGCCGAGCTGTTCGCCGACGTGCCCGACGCGATCGACAACGCCATCGCGCTGGCCACCCGCTGCAACGTCGAGATGCACCTGGGGACGTACTACCTGCCTGCGTTCCCGGTGCCGGACGACCACACCATCGACTCGTGGCTGCGCAGCTCCGCGCGCGAGGGCCTTGAGAAGCGCCTGGCCAAGCATCCGCTGGCGCCGGGCAAGACGCGCGAGGATTACGAGGCGCGCCTGGAAACCGAGCTGGACGTCATCATCAAGATGGGGTTCCCCGGCTACTTCCTGATCGTGGCGGACTTCATCAACTGGGGTAAGGAGCACGACATCCCGGTCGGCCCGGGGCGTGGTTCGGGTGCCGGCTCGCTGGTCGCATGGGCGCTGGGCATCACCGACCTGGACCCGTTGCCGTACGACCTGCTGTTCGAGCGCTTCCTCAACCCCGAGCGCGTGTCGATGCCCGACTTCGACATCGACTTCTGCATGGACCG
>CBFGOS010000151.1:0-5931 GCA_965650425.1 uncultured Lysobacter sp.
GCTCGGGGGGGGTTGCCGGGTTGGGTGCGTCCCCCCACCCCCCGCGCCGGGGAGGCCAATCCCTACCCCGGCCTGCTGGGCTGGGCGGACCGCATCGTGTGCACCGCCGATTCGGTCAACATGCTGTCCGAAGCCGCGGCGACCAACGTGCCTGTGTACGTCGCCGGTGCGGCACACGGGCGGCCCGGGCGGTTCGTGGAGGAACTCCAGGCGACGGGCCGGGTGCGTCCGCTGACCGCGCGACCGGAGCCTTTCGACGTCACCGCGTTGCGGGAAACGGCCCGCGTGGCCGCCGAGGCACGGCAGCGACTGGGGTTATGGGACGCCCGCTGATCCCCGTCGCCGGTGCCTTCACCCGGCGTCGAAGGCGAACCCCCTGGCCTGGGTCACCGCCCGAACCGCGGCGCGTGCCGCTTCCAAACTGTCGCTGAAGGGCACCCGCCGGGGGCGGCGATCCAGGGTGCATTCCAACCCGAGGGTCAACAGCGTGCCATGCGCGTCCTGCAGGCCCGCGGCTTCGGCGGGCTCAAGCCGACCGCAGGCCTCGGCGGCCGCGATCAGTCCCACCGTATCGCGCGGCAGGTTCAGCTCAACGCAATCGCCGGCATGCATCAGCACCAAGGCCTGCAGCAGGAACTCCAGGTCGACCAGCCCGCCTTCGCCCTGCTTGAGGTCGAACAGCGCGCCGTCGGTCCGGTCAAGCTCAGCGCGCATGCGTCGGCGCATCGCCACCACTTCCTCGGCGACCTTGGCAGGATCGCGGGGCCGGGCCAGCGTCTCGGCGCGCACGGCCTCGAAGCGCGACAGCAACGCCGCATCGCCGGCCACGCCGCGCGCGCGCACCAGCGCCTGGTGCTCCCACGTCCACGCGCGCTCGCGCTGGTACTCGGTGTAACTGCCCAGGCTGGACACCAGCAGGCCCTTGGCCCCGTCCGGGCGCAGGCGCACGTCCACGTCGAACAGGCGGCCGGCGGCGGTGACGGCGTTGAGCAATGCCACCACCTTCTGCGCCAGGCGTGCGAACCAGCGCGCGGCATCCAGCGGGCGCCCCCCATCGGATTGCGCATCGGCCGGCGCGTCATACAGGAACACCAGGTCGAGGTCGGAGCCGAAACCCAACTCCTCGCCCCCCAGGCTGCCATAGCCGATCACCGCGAACTGCGCATCGGGCACATCGCCATGGACGCTGCGCACCTCCTTCTGCGCCAGCTGGAGCACGCGCGCGACGACGCCATCGGCGAGCCAAGCCAGCTGGCGCGCACTGTCCACCGCGGCTTGGCGGCCGTCGCGGTGCGCCATGGCGATGCGGAAGCTGAGCGCCTGGCGCACCTCGTTGAGAGCCTGCAACGTGGCTTCGGTGTCATCGTCGCCGTCGACCACCGCGCAGGCCTCGAAAAGCGCCTCACGCCCCGGCAGCGGGCCCGCGACACGCGCATCCAGCAATTCGTCCAGCAGCAACGGATGCATGGCCAGTCGCTCCGCCAGTAACGCGCTGCGGCCCACCACCTCGACCAGGCGGGCCAGCGCGGCCGGCTGCTCGTCCAACAACGCGAGATAGGCGCTGCGGCGCAATACGTTGTGCAACAGGTCCAACAACCGGCGCAACGCCAGTATCGGCAGGGTCGCGTTGACCGCACCCTGGAGCAACGCCGGCAACACCCGATCCAGGCGCTGTCGTGCGCCGCTCGACAACCCGCGCACGCCCGGGCTACGGGCGAAGTCGCGCAGCATGGCGTCGGCGTTGCCGGCTTCGACAAAGCCCGCATCGGCCAGCGTTTCGGCCTCGCCGCCATCGGGCAGCAATTGCCAGTACGCGGCCAGCGCATCGGGCGCGCTGCTGCGTTGGCGGGGTGACAGCAGCGCAGCGAACTCCTCGCTCACGCGCTGACGGTGCGTATCCAGGTCGGCGCGCAGCGCATCCCACCCGGCATAACCCAACCCGGCGGCGAGCCGCGCGCGGTCATCCGGGCTGGTGGGCAGCGCGTGGGTCTGCGCGTCGCGCAGCATCTGCAGGCGGTTCTCCAGCCTCCGCAAAAAGCGGTGCGCCTCGGCCAGCGCCTGCCCGGCCTCCGGCGTCACCTGGTGGGACGCCACCAGCACCTGCAGTGCTGGGTGCAACTGGCGACCGCGCAACTCGGGCTCGCGCCCGCCGCGGATCAGCTGCAACGCCTGCACCAGGAATTCGATCTCGCGGATGCCGCCGGGGCCGCGCTTGATATCGTCGGCCATCTCCTTGCGCGCCACTTCCGCGGCGATGGCGGCCTTCATCGCGCGCAGGCCATCCAGTGCCCCGTAATCGAGGTATCGCCGGTAAACGAAGGGGCGCAACGTCTCCAGGAAGCGCTCGCCGGCCTGCAGGTCGCCGGCGACCGGCCGCGCCTTCTGCCAGGCGTAGCGCTCCCAGTCTCGGCCTTCGCGCTGGAAATATTGCTCCATCGCGGCAAACGACCACGCCACGCGACCGGCATTGCCATACGGGCGCAGGCGCAGGTCCACGCGGTGGCAGAAACCATCGGCGGTCATGTCGTCCAGCAGCTTGGCCAACTGCTGGCCAAGACGCGCGAAGTACTGCTCGGCGGGCAAGGGCCGCGGTCCGTCGGATTCGCCTTCCTGCTCGTAGGCGTACACCAGGTCGACATCGGAACTGAAGTTCAGCTCGCCTCCGCCCAGTTTGCCGAGCCCAAATACAACGAGCCGTTGCACGCGCCCTTCCGCATCGCGCACCAGGCCGTGCCGGGTTGCGAATTCGGCTTCCAATGCAGCCAGCGCAGCTTGCAGGCAGTCGTCAGCCAGCCGGGTGGCGCCGCGCAGCGTGGCGGCGACGTCGTCGACGCCCAGCACGTCGCGCCACACCAGGCGGGTGGACACGGCGGTGCGGTGGCGGCGCAGCAGTGCGGGCCACTCGGCGCGCTGCTCGAGGGTAAGCGCGGGCACCGGCCAGTCTTCGCCGTCGTCCTCCAGCAACCGCTGCAGCAGGACCGGCTGGCGCATCAAGGTGTCGGCCGCGAAATCGCTGGCCAGCACCACGCTGGCCACCTGCGCGGCGACCGCTGGCTGGTCGAGCCACACGGCGATGTCGGGCGCGCTGGCGCGCAGGCGCGCGACGGCCCGCTCCACGTGGGGCGAAAGGCTGGCAGGGTGCGAGGCAACGTCCTGGGGGGCGGAATCCATGGCGCGATTCTGTCATGCCGCCCTGCGCGATCGGGGCCGGGGCCGGGACATGACCGCGACCGACCACGACGCGGAAACCGGCGGGAGGCTGCAATAAAAAAGCCCGCCCCGGTCGAACCGGTTGCGGGCCTGCTCCCTCCCCCACGTCGGGATGCAGGGCGATCGTGAAGGATTTGTTAGGGTGAATGCACGCTGCAGTGCAAAAAAGAACTAGCCGGTACAGAAAGGCGATGCAAGCCCTACGTTGGGCTTACATTCCGACGCTGAACCCAAGGGGATAATGCAGTCGTGTCCCGCCACGTCCCCTCCATGTCCGACGACCGCATCCGCGACGCCCGCCTGCTCGACCGCGTCATGTCCGCCGAAGCGGCGGCCGAATTCATCGAACCCGGCACCACGGTGGCCATGAGCGGCTTCACCGGCTCCGGCTACCCGAAGATGGTGCCGCTGGCGTTGGCTCGCCGCATCGAGCAGGTGCATGCCCAGGGCCAGCCGTTCCAGATCCGCCTGTTGACCGGCGCCTCCACCGCGCCCGAACTCGACGGCGCGCTGGCCAAGGTCGATGGCCTGGCGCTGCGCCTGCCGTTCCAATCCGATCCGGACGCACGCAAACGCATCAACGACGGCACACTGGAATACATCGATGCGCACCTGAGCCACGTCGCGCAGCACGCATGGTTTGGCTTCTATGGCGAGATCGACACCGCGGTGGTCGAAGTCTCGGCGATCCGCGAGGACGGCGCGCTGGTGCCATCGACGTCGGTGGGCAACAACAAGACCTGGCTCGACCTGGCGAAGAAGGTGATCATCGAGGTCAACGACTGGCAGCCGGCCGGCGTCGACGGCATGCACGACATCTACTACGGCACCGCGCTGCCACCGCATCGCAAGCCGATCCCGCTGGTCAATCCCGACGACCGCATCGGCGAAACCGCATTGCGCTGCGACCCGGCCAAGATCGTCGCGGTGGTGCGCACGCACGGCCCGGACCGCAACAGCCCGTTCAATCCCGGCGACGAAACCAGCCAGCAGATCGCGGCCCACCTGATCGAGTTCCTGCAGCACGAGGTGAAAGCCGGCCGCCTGCCGCCCAACCTGCTGCCGCTGCAGTCGGGCGTGGGCAACATCCCCAACGCCGTACTGGAAGGGCTGGCCGCCAGCGGCTTCCGCGACTTGACCGCCTTCACCGAGGTGATCCAGGACGGCATGCTCGACCTGCTGCGCGAGGGCATCATCACCAGCGCGTCGTGCACCGGCTTCGCGCTCAGCCCCGAGGCCAACGAACGGTTCAAGCGCGACATTGCGTTCTACCGCCAGCGCATCGTGATGCGCACGCAGGAGATTTCCAACCACCCCGAGCTGGTGCGGCGCCTGGGATGCATCGCCATGAACGGCATGGTGGAAGCCGACCTGTACGGCAACGTCAACTCGACGCACATCATGGGCACGCGCATCCAGAACGGCATCGGCGGTTCGGGTGACTTCGCGCGCAACGGCTTCCTGTCGATCTTCCTCAGCCCTAGCACGGCCAAGGGGGGCACCATCTCCTCGATCGTGCCGATGGTCAGCCACGTCGACCACACCGAGCACGACGTCTCGATCATCGTCACCGAACAGGGCCTGGCCGACCTGCGCGGCCTGTCGCCCAAGCAGCGTGCACGGCAGGTCATCGCGCATTGCGCACATGCGGATTTCCGCGACGCGCTGGAGGACTACTTCCTGCGCGCCAGCCGCGACAGCTACGGCAAGCACACGCCCCACCTGCTGCCGGAGGCACTCTCGTGGCACCAGCGCTGGTTGGATACGGGCACGATGAAGGCCTGATTCCACGAGGCCACGAAGGCACGAATCCTGACCAGACGCGAAGAGCCCCGCAATTCTGCGGGGCTCCTGCTTTCCGGCACCCGGGGTTATCGATCAATACATCACGGCGCGCGCCGCGTTGACGCGACCCGCACCGTAGGCGTCGTCGTTACCCGGCTTGCCCAGATCGTCCGACGAGGCCCGCAGGATGCGCTCCACGTCCGCCGGCGCCAGTTCGCCGCCGTGCTTTCCGATGATCAGCGCCGCCACGCCGGCCACGTGCGGGGCGGCCATGCTCGTGCCCGCCGACCACGAGTATGAGGCGAAGATCTGCCCGCCACTGATGGCATAGCCACCCGCGGCAAACACCATGTCGAACACCCAGCACGCGCGCACCAGGCCCGAGACGGTGCAGTTCTCGTTGCCCGCATAGGCGCTGTCGCCGCCCGGCGCCGCAAACGCGACCACCGACTGGCCCCGGTTGGAATACGTCGCAAGGCCGTCCAACCCGGTGGCCGAGGGCGCCTTCGCCCAGCCCGTCGGCGCGGTGGCCGACACGGCAAGCGCACCCGGCACCTGCGCCGGGAAGGCACGCAGGTTCGCGCGGTAGCAACCATCCACGTCGCACACCTCGACGCCGCTGTCGTGGTCCAGGTCGCGGCCATCGTTGCCCGCCGACACGATCGTCAGCGTGTTCTGCTTGCGGGCGTACTGCACGGCGCGCTTGGTGGCGTTGACCAGCTCCGCCACGTCGTTGGCGCCGGGCCCATTGACCTGGAGGCCACCGCGAACGCCCAGGCTCATGTTGATCACGTCCGCGCCCTGGTCGGCCGCGTACACGATGCCCTGGATGATGCCGCCGAAGCTGCCGCTGCCGCTGAATTCCGACAGCACCTTCACCGCAATGACCTTGGCCTGCGGCGCGACACCGATGGTGCCGATGCCGTTGTCGGGCGA
>CBFGOS010000152.1:0-5890 GCA_965650425.1 uncultured Lysobacter sp.
TCGGCTGCCCGAAGGCGCTGGTCGATTCCGAGCGCATCCTCACCCAGCTCAAGGTTGAGGGTTACGACATCGTCCCGACCTACGACGACGCGGACGTGGTGGTGGTCAATACCTGCGGGTTCATTGATTCGGCCGTGGCGGAGTCGTTGGACGCCATCGGCGAGGCCATGGCGGAGGACGGCAAGGTCATTGTCACCGGTTGCCTGGGCAAGCGCCCCGAGGAGATCCGTGCGGCGCACCCGGGCGTGCTGTCGATCTCTGGCCCACAGGACTACACCAGCGTGATGAGCGCGGTGCACGAGGTGCTACCGCCCAGGCACGATCCGTTCGTCGACCTGGTGCCGGATTACGGGTTGAAGCTGACGCCGAAGCACTACGCCTACCTGAAGATTTCCGAAGGCTGCAACCACCGCTGCAGCTTCTGCATCATCCCGTCAATGCGCGGCGACCTGGTGTCGCGCCCGGTGGACGACGTGCTGCGCGAAGCCGAGCGCCTGGTGCGTGGTGGCGTGAAGGAGTTGCTGGTGGTGTCGCAGGACACCTCGGCGTACGGCGTGGACATGAAGTACGCCGAGCGCGAATGGCGCGGCAACGCCTACCAGACGCGGATGAAGGCGCTGTGCGAAGGCCTGGGCGAGCTGGGCGTGTGGTCGCGTCTGCATTACGTGTATCCATACCCGCATGTGGACGATGTGATCCCGCTGATGGCGGAGGGCAAGGTGCTGCCGTACCTGGATATCCCGTTCCAGCACGCCAGTCCGCGCATCCTCAAGCTGATGAAGCGCCCGGGCGCAGTGGACAAGACGCTGGAGCGCATCCAGCGCTGGCGTTCGATTGCGCCGGACATCACCCTTCGTTCGACCTTCATCGTTGGCTTCCCTGGCGAAAC
The DNA here is from genome assembly GCA_965650425.1 of uncultured Lysobacter sp. Classification (GTDB taxonomy): domain Bacteria; phylum Pseudomonadota; class Gammaproteobacteria; order Xanthomonadales; family Xanthomonadaceae; genus Aerolutibacter. Next base: position 890 of record CBFGOS010000152.1, read on the forward strand.
CGAGGCCGAGTTCGAAGAGCTGCTGGATTTCCTTGACGAGGCACAGCTTGATCGCGTGGGCGCCTTTGCCTATTCGCCGGTCGAGGGTGCCGCGGCCAACGCGCTGCCCGATGCGGTGCCGGAAGAGGTCAAGCAGGAGCGTCTGGCGCGTTTTATGGAGCGCCAGTCGGAGATCTCCGAGGCCAAGCTCGCCGCCAAGGTGGGCACGGTCCAGCGTTGCCTGGTCGATGCCATCGATGGCGAGCTGGCCATCGCACGCTCAATGGCCGATGCTCCCGAGATCGACGGCCTGGTGCAGATCCAGAACGGCTTCGAGGCTGGGCTGAAGGTCGGCGAATTCGTCGACGTCGAGATCATGGGCAGCGACGAGCACGACTTGTACGGCGAAGTGCCGTTCAACGACTGATTCCGCCCGGGCATCCGACTTCGCGGATGCCGCGTGGTCCTTGTGCATCGGTTAGGGCGCACGCGGCAATTGCCATGGTGAGCCCCTACCGGTGGATCAGTCCGCGATGCGTCTGACGTGCAGGTTCGCCACGTGCGCGGAATCAGATCCTACGCAGCTGCGTGGGCGGCACAACCGCCGTCAGTTGCCATAATCGACCGCAACCACGACGAAGCGCTGGGCGCCGCCGGGCAGCATGGCCTCGAACTCATCATCCAATCGTTTGCGCAGCATGGCGCGGGCCAGCGGTGAATCCACGCTGATCCAGCCGAGTTTGGCGTCCGTTTCGTCGGGTCCGACGATGCGGTAGCGCTGGCAGTCACCGCTTACACAATGCTCGATCTCGACCAGCGCGCCGAAGTACACGGCGTCCGGGTCCGAGGGTGTGGTTTCCACCACGCGCAGAGCCGGCAGGCGCTTGCTGAGGTACCGCACCCGCCGATCGATTTCCCCAAGTTGCTTCTTGCGGTAGGTGTACTCGGCGTTTTCGGAACGGTCGCCCTCGGCAGCGGCCGCGGCCAGCGCCTTGACGACCTCGGGGCGGCGCACCTTCCACAGTTCATGCAGTTCTTCGCGCAGCCGCTCGAAACCGGAACGCGTGATGACGGCAGTGGAAGACGGAGCTGGGGGGCGCCAACGGGACATGCTGCTGCTTAAGGTCGTCGATTCGTCAGGGGAAGCCCAGGATGATGGGACGCCACCTTGGGAAAGGTCGCGCGGCGGGTCACGCCGCGCGGTTGGATATCACTTCGCCTGGCGCTTCAGGCTGTAGTTGAGCTGGCTGTCGACCGGCTTGCCATCCTGGCCCAGCAGGCGGATCTCATCGTTGGACACGATCTCGTAGCTGCGGTCCTGTTCGGATTTGCTATTGGGGTCCAGCAACACGCGCTTGCCGCCGTCTTCCACGGTCCAGCTGCCTTCGGTCACGGCAGGCTGGCCGGCTTCCCCTTGGTAGGTTTCCGTCAGCTTGAACGGACCATCGGCCATCAGTTCCAGGCGGGTGTCGATGCCCGGACAGCTGGCGCAGGGCAAGGTTCCGCTGAAGGTGCCCGGAAAGACCTTCATGTCGATGGCGCCTGCCTTGGCGGCGAGGTCGCTGTCCGAGGCTTGGGGCGTCATCTCCGGGACGGGTGCCGGCGCAGGTTCAACGGTCGCGGTTGGCGTGGCGGCGGGAGTGGCCTCCTGCTTGCATGCCGTCACGGATACCGCCAGCACGGCGATGGCCAAGGGGGTGAGGATCCGGTTCATGGGGACGAAAACTCCTTGTTTCGTGGTTTCAGGGATGGATCAGCGGCGTCCGCCGCCAAGGATGCCGCCCAGCAAACCCCGCAGGATCTGCCGGCCGATCTGGTTGCCGACGGTGCGCGCAGCCTGCTTGGCCATGGTCTCGACCATGCCTTGCCGGCGTTTGGTGCCAAACACGGCGTCCTTCACCGTCTGGCCGAAGCCGCCTTCCTCGGCATCGTCCTGGTCGCGGGTGCGCGCCGGCGGGGCCTTGGCCTGCTCGGCCGCCGACTCGGCCTTGCGCGCGAGCATTTCCGCCGCCGATTCGCGGTCGATGGTGTTGTCGTACTTGGCCCCCACCGGGCTGCCCGCGCGAATCTGCGCACGCTCGGCTTCGGTGATGGCACCCATGCGGCAGCGTGGCGGTGCGATCAACGTGCGTTCCACGGGCATCGGCACGCCCTTGTCCTGCAGCGTGGACACCAGTGCCTCGCCGGTGCCCAGCTGCGAGATGGCCTGTGCCACGTCCAGGTGCGGGTTGGCGACAAAGGTTTCGGCCGCGGTCTTGACCGCTTTCTGGTCGCGCGGGGTAAAGGCACGCAGCGCATGCTGCACCCGGTTGCCGAGCTGGCCCAGGATGTCGCCAGGCACGTCGTCCGGGAACTGCGAACAGAAATACACACCCACGCCCTTGGAGCGAATGATGCGCACGACCTGCTCGACACGCTGCTGCAGCGCCGGAGGGGCGTCGTCGAACAACAGGTGGGCCTCGTCGAACACGAACACCAGCTTGGGCTTGTCCAGGTCGCCCACTTCGGGCAGCGACTCGAACAGCTCCGACAACAGCCACAGCAGGAAGCTCGAATACAGCCGTGGCTTCAGGATCAGCTGGTCGGAGGCGAGGATGTTGATCACGCCGCGGCCGTCCTGCGTCGTGCGCATGAGGTCGGCCAGTTCCAGCGCGGGCTCGCCGAAGAACCGATCGCCGCCTTCACTCTCCAGCCGCAGCAGGGCGCGCTGGATCGCGCCGACGGACTGTGTGCTGACCAGCCCGTATGAGGTGGAAATGTCCTTGCGCTCGTCGGCCACCAGGCCGAGCAGGGCGCGCAGGTCGTTCAGGTCAAGCAGCAGCAGGCCGCGGTCGTCGGCCAGCTTGAACACGATGTCCAGGACCCCGGATTGCGTGTCGTTTAGCTCGAGGATGCGGGCAAGCAGGGTCGGGCCCATCTCGCTCACCGTGGTGCGCACCGGGTGGCCCAGCTTGCCGAACAGGTCCCAGAAGACCGTCGGGTTGCCCTCGTTGCGGTAATCGCTGATGCCCAGCTGCTGCACGCGTGCCTGCAGCTTCTCGTTCAAGGTGCCCGGCATCGCCAGACCGGCCACGTCGCCCTTCACATCGGCCAGGAATACCGGCACCCCCAAGCGCGAAAAGCCCTCGGCCAGGGTCATCAGCGTCACGGTCTTGCCCGTGCCGGTCGCACCCGCCACCAAGCCGTGACGGTTGCCGAATTTAGGTTGCAGGTAGACGTTGCCGCTGTCCGGCGTGGTCACGGCCTTGCCGACGAGAATGGAGTCCATGTGCAATTCCGTTGGGCTGATCGGCAGATTCTATGCCGCAGCGTGTGTTCAGCGAAGCAAGGCGTTGGCGGTTGCCCTTGGCTCTGCAACGGGGCTACCCTGCCAGACCCCCGAAGTGTGTGCGATCCATGTCCTCATTCGTACGAATCCCGGGCGCATTGGCCCCTCTGGCCGCCGCGTTGGCGTTGGTTTTCTCCCTGTCAGTGAACGCGGCGCCGAGCAAGGCCCAGCTCGCCATCGACGCGCTTACCAAGCGCATGCAGCAGGCCGAAGCGAGCTACCGCGGGGCGCTCGTCAGCATCGCCAATGCCGATCCGGAAGGCCAGGTGAAGGCCGACAAGGCGATCGAGGACATGGAGGATGTGATCACTGCCTGCATGAAGCAGCGGGGCTGTTCAGTGTCGACGATGCTCACCACGTACAAGCGCCTGTTGAAGCTCGGTGCCGACGATGCGGGGGCCGAGGACGGGGCCGAGGGAGAGGAAGATCTCGAGGACCTTTCCTACCTGGCCGGCGACGTGCCGGAGGCCGCGCGTGCCGCGGCGTTGTTGGCGGGGCCGCGCCACAAGTTCGACCAGATGGTCGAGCACAACCCCGCGGTGCAGGAGGGCATCCGCCGCTGGCTGACCGACATGCGCGGTGCCCTGATCACCTCGTACGAGAACTACCAGTACATGCGCCACTTGATGTGGCCGCAGTACGAGCGCGCCAACCTGCCCGAGGCGCTGCTCTTCGGCATCATGGCCAAGGAGTCCAACGGCCGCGTTCATGCCACGTCGCGCGCTGGTGCTGCGGGGCCGCTGCAGTTCATGTACGCCACCGGCCGACGCTTCGGGCTGGGCGATGACGGCACCGGCTTCGACACGCGTTACGACCCGCGTTCGGCTGCCGAGGCCAACGTGGCCTACCTCAACGAGCGGTTGAGGCAGCTCAACGGCAGCATCGAGATGTCGCTGGCCGCCTACAACGGTGGCGAAGGGCGTGCGCAGCGCGTGTTCAACGGCAGTGGCGGGCGCAGTTTCTGGGATGAGTCGGTGTACCACCAGTTCCCGGCGGAAACCCGCGACTACGTGCCCATGGTGATCGCTGCGGCATGGCTGTTCCTGCACCCCCGCGAATATGGCCTGAGCTTTCCGCGCGTACGGCCCAAGCCGGCGCCCTTGCGACTTGAACAGCCGGCGTCGATCTACCAATTGACCATCTGCATGGGCAACCGCGGCGTGCGCGAGGGGTACATGCGCGCCCTTCGAAACCTCAACCCGCGCTACCAGGCCGACAGTTGGCTGCCGGCGGGGACGGTACTCAATGCCACCACCCAGATGGTGGGCTTGTACCAGCGCTGGTGTACGCAGGGGCGCCGAGCGGAACTCGCGCGCATGCTGGTGCTCAGCGATCCCAATCGTGCCATCGTGCGTACCGGTCCGGTCACGCCGGTCAATGATGCGGAAACGCCGGTGGTGGCCTCCGGTGAAGGGACGGCACCGGTCTCGCCGGTCACCACCACCCCGCCCAAGGACTACACCGTCCAGGGCGGCGAAACATTGTTCTCGATCGCGCGCAAGTTCCAGTGCAGCATGCAGGAGCTCGCCAGCGCCAACGGCATCAGCGGGCCGCGTTACGCCATCCGGCCGGGGCAGCGCCTGCGCCTGGCCGGCTGCAAGGGCTGACGAGCGTCAGCCCTTCACCGTGGCGAGCCGTTCGCCCAGGCGCACGGCGACCTCTTCGTAGAGCAGCGGCTCGTCCTGCAGGACCAG
>CBFGOS010000153.1:0-5881 GCA_965650425.1 uncultured Lysobacter sp.
CAAAGCTCAGTGCTTGGGCTCGGAGACTTCCTTGACCACCTCCATGGTGGCTTGGTCCTTGCCATGCAGTGCCAGGTCGGCAATCGAGACCATACCCGCCAGTCGGCCATGGGAATCCACCACCGGCACGCGGCGGATCTTGGAGGCCTCCATCAGGCACACCGCATCCTTCAGCGGGCTGTCCTCGCGGACGGTCTGGGCCGGGCTGCTCATCGCGTCGGCGGCGCAGCCGTGCAGCGTGTCGCGACCGGAGGCCACCATGCGCACAGTGATGTCACGGTCAGTGATGACGCCGACGGGCGCGCCGGTCTCGTTTACGACGGGAATCTGGCCGCAATCGTGCTTCACCATCATCTGCGCCACGTCGCGAAGCGGAGTGTTCGGGGTGCAGCAGGCCGGGTTTGACGTCATGACGGACTGTACGTTCATCGCGGGATCCTTTTGGGTCGGGGGAGAACCGCAGCGTTGCGCGATGGGGGTTTGGCGAACGTGAAATGGGACACTCCGACGCCAGCGTGTTCAGCAATGGCTCAATCCCAGGTGCGATGGTTCACCCGTCGCGTTACGCTGACCCAATGGGCAACCGAGTCAGGACAGGGGAGAGGCGCATGCAGGGAACGCGATGGCTGAAAACGAGTGTGCTCACCGGGCTGGTGCTGCTGGCGCCCAGCGCATGGGCCGAGGGTCAGACCACTTCGGCGGGGGCGACCGCACCGCAGGGTGAGTGTCCGGAGCCGATGAATCGGCCGCCGATATACCCGATTGCGATGATGCGCAGCGGCAAGGGGGGCAAGGTGCTGGTCGACGTAGCCACGGACGCCTGCGGTCGGGTGGTGGACGCCCGGGTGAAGCGCAGCAGTGGGGTCGCGGCCCTCGACGAGGCAGCCTTGGAGGCCGCCCGGCTGTGGGTGCTGACACCTGAGCAACGCGCCAAGGAGGCCAATGGCCGCGTGGAGCGCGAGCTGTCCTTCTCAATGGAAAAGAAAGTCCACGACGTTCCGTTCGCGGTCACGGACTGGCCTGCCAGTCACAAACGGCCGCGGTATGAATTGGAGCCGCTGGAGACGTTCGCTACTCCGCGTGCCGCCAGCGATGCCATGAAGGTGGGTGTGGCCGAAACCATGAAGCCGCCGTACCCGATCCAGAGCACGTTTTTCCGCAACCGCGCCAGCGACCAGCACGAATACTGGATGTTCATCTACAAGCTTGGCGTCCCCACCGTGGCGGCGCGTTATCGCCTGGTCGGCGACGGAGCGGATCCGGTCGTGAAGTTGGCGATGGTGTGCGATGGCAGGCCCGATGCCTGCAACAAGGCGCGCACATTCCCGCTGCGCGGACTGCCGTTTGCGAAGGCCACCCAGTAGTGGACGTCATCCGTTCCCGTCAGAACCCGGTGGTCAAGCACCTGGTCAAACTGGCAGAGCAGCGCCGCGAGCGGCATACGTCGCAGCAGACGTTGCTGGTCGGCACGCACCTGGTGGCAGCGGCGCGCGACGCCGGATGGCCGTTGCAGCGCCTGTTCGTGCGGGAGGGCAGCGAACACCGGTCCGAGGTGGCGCAGTTGCTGGCCGCCTCGGCAGGACCCGCGACGCTGTTGGCGCCGGAGCTGTTCGACGCCATTGAGCAACTGCCCAGCACCACCGGCCTGTTTGCGTTGATGGTCATGCCCGAGCCGCCCGCGCTTCGCACCGACGGCTTCTGCCTGTTGCTGGATGGCGTACAGGACCCGGGTAATGTCGGTTCCATCCTGCGCACCGCTGCCGCCGCGCGCGTGGACCAAGTCTGGCTGGCGTTGGGTGCGGCCGATGCATGGTCGCCCAAAGTGCTGCGCGCGGCGATGGGCGCGCATTTCGTGGTGCCGGTGATCGAGCGGGTGGACCCGCTGCAGGCGCTGGATGGCTTCAACGGGCGCGTGGCCATCACGACGCTGGCGCAGGCGAGCGACCTGTATGACACCGACCTGCGCGGCGACCTGGTGCTGGCCATGGGCAGCGAAGGCGGCGGCGTGTCGGATGCGGTGTTCGAGCGTGCTGACGTGCGCCTGCGCATCCCAATGCACCCCGGCATGGAGTCGCTCAACGTGGGCGCGGCCACCGCAGTCTGCCTGTACGAGCGCGTGCGCCAGCTGCGAACCGCCTGACCCGGCAAAGTCGACGCGGCGGTGGCGCCCGGGCGGCACCTGCCGCCTTGCTCCCAACCATCGACACGCGCAACCGCACCTGTGCTGTGACTAGAATCGGGGTGCAACTCGATCCACAGGGGACCTCCGTGAAGCATTGCCTTATTGCCCTGGCCGCGTGCCTGGGGCTGGTCGGCGCCGCGCGCGCCAACGAACCCGTCGACCACGCCATGGTCGGCAAGATCCGCCAGGAAGCGTTTCACCGCTCCCAGGTCATGCAGACCCTGTCGCAGCTGACCGAAGACGTCGGCCCGCGGCTGACCAATTCGCCGGGCATGGCCAAGGCCAACGCCTGGGCGCGCGATCGCATGACCGGCTGGGGCTTGTCCAACGTGCATGACGAGGCGTTCGGGCCGTTCGGGCGCGGGTGGGAATTCCGCAGCGCCAGCGTGGATGTGCTGGCGCCACGTCCGTTCCCGCTGCACGCGTTGCCCAAGGCGTGGACGCCGGGCACGGCCGGTCCCGTGGAAGGCGAGGCGATGGCCGTCACGCTGAAGACCCGCGCCGACCTGGACAAGCACCGCGGCAAGCTGCGCGGCAAGATCCTCTTCCTCGATGCGGCGCGCGAGTACAAGCCCGGCGACAAGCCCGACCACGACCGCTACGACGATCACGAGCTGGATGAACTTCGCGACTTCACCATCCCGAAGGACCGCGACCCGTCCAAGCGCGCCAAGGATGCCAAGGAGCGTCTGGACCAGATCGCGTTGACCGAGGCCACCAACAAGTTCCTCGCCGATGAGGGCGTGCTGGCGACCGTGTCGATCAGCAACTGGGACAACGGCATCATCCGCCTGGGCGGCGCTGGCTCGCGCAAGGCCGGCGAGGCCGTGGGCGTGCCCGCGCTGACCATGATGGCCGAGCACTACAACACGGTGATGCGCGCGCTGGAGCGCAAGCAGGCCGTCCGCCTGCGCGTCAACGTGGATGCGCGCTTCACCGGCGACACCGACGAGATGGGCTACAGCACCTTCGCCGAGATCCCGGGCCACGGCGCGCTGAAGGACGAAGTGGTGATCATCGGTGCCCACCTGGACTCGTGGCATGCCGGCACCGGCGCCGCCGACAACGCCGCGGGCGTGGCGGTGATGATGGAAGCCATGCGCGTCCTCAAGGCGGTGGGGGCCAAGCCGCGCCGCACCATCCGCATCGCGTTGTGGGGTGGCGAGGAGCAGGGCCTGCTGGGTTCGGCCGACTACGTCGCCCGCCACTACGGCGGCTGGCCGGAGCCCACCGATCCGCAGCAGAAGGCGTTGCCGTTGTCACTGCGCGAGCCTACTGGCCCGATGCAGCGCAAGCGTGGCTACGACAAGGTGGCGGCGTATTTCAACTACGACAATGGCGGTGGCCGCATCCGCGGCATCTACACCCAGGAAAACACCGCGGTGGCGCCGATCTTCGCGGCGTGGTTGGCTCCGCTGAACGACGTGGGTGCCACCACCGTGACCCATCGCAACACCGGCAGCACCGACCACGTGCCGTTCGACCGCATCGGCCTGCCGGGCTTCCAGTTCGTGCAGGACCGGCTGGATTACTTCAGCAACGTGCACCACAGTCACCTCGACGTGCTGGACCACGTGGTGCCGGAAGACCTGAAGCAGTCGGCGGCGGTGGTGGCGACCTTTGCGTGGCACGCCGCCATGCGTGACGAGAAACTGCCGCGCATGCCCGTGCGCGAGCCGTAACCGACAATAGCGTTTGCAGTAGAGCCGGCGCCGCACCCGCGGTGCCGGCTTTTTCTTTGCGTCAGGCGGCCACAACGCGAATCTGAACGTCGCCCAGCGTCACGCTCTGGCCCGCGTGGATCTTGCAGGTCTTGCGCAGTTCGGTCACGCCGTCCACCCGCACCGCGCCACTGGCCACGATGGCCTTGCCCGCACCCCCGCTGTCGCACAGGCCCACCAGCTTGAGTAGCTGGTTGAGTTCGACGAAATCGCGGTCAAGGTGGAAGTCGATCTGCTGCATCGGGATGGTTCGTGGGAGGGGGCGCTCAGCGTGGCAGCGTGGGGTGGGCCACGCAAGCGCTGCCAAGGCGGGTGCGACTGCCGCAAACCTGGCCTTTCCAATTGGATCCAACGAAAGCGCTTTGGCGTCAGTGACACGCCCCCTACACGCAAGGGCTACTCCGGGGTGTGGTCGAAGCGGGGCAGGTCGGGCGAAGCCGGTCCTTGCGTGCACAGCGCCTGCTTGCGCGCCAGGGGCAGGCGCTTGACGGCGTGCTCCGCGCGGCTGGCGGTGGACCGGTTTGGGTAGGGGAAGGCGGCGAGCACCCTGACCGGCGGACGCGAGCGCGTGTAACGCGCACCCTTGCCTGCCAGGTGCTGCGCGAAGCGGCGCTCGACGTCCACGGTGATGCCCGTATATAGGCTGCCATCGCGGCATTCGAGGATGTACAGGTGCCAGTCGGCCATGCGCGCATCCTAGCCGCTCGGGGGGGCACGCGCAGTGCAGCAGGCGCTGCCCGGCAGCCATGCCGCCTTCTGGAGCGCAGGCTCGGCCAATAGCTGCGAAAATGCCGCATGACCGATACCCCCAACACGCCCGCCGCGGCCCCGAGCCCGGCCGCCCCGGCTACCGCTTTCACTTCGTTGTCGCTCAGCCCGGCCCTGCTGCAGGGCGTGGAGGCGCTGGGTTACAGCGCCATGACCCCCGTGCAGGCGCACAGCCTGCCGGCCATCCTCGACGGCCGTGACGTGCTGGCGCAGGCCCCCACCGGAAGCGGCAAGACCGCCGCCTTTGGCCTGGGCCTGCTGCACACCATCGATGCCACGAAGATCCAGACCCAGGCCCTGGTGCTGTGCCCCACGCGCGAGCTGGCCGACCAGGTCGGCAAGCAGTTGCGCAAGCTGGCCGTGGGCATCCCCAACCTGAAGGTGTCGGTGTTGTGCGGCGGCATGCCGCTGGGCCCGCAGCTGGCCTCGCTGGAGACCCACGACCCGCAGGTGGTGGTCGGCACGCCCGGCCGCCTGCAGGAACTGCTGCGCAAGAAGGCGCTGCACCTGCGTGGCGTGCGCACGCTGGTGCTCGACGAGGCCGACCGCATGCTCGACATGGGCTTCGAGGAACCGATCAAGGAGATCGTCGGCAAGCTCCCGAAGGAGCGCCAGGGCCTGCTGTTCTCCGCCACATTCCCGGATGGAATCCGCGCCATGGCCACCGCCATGCTGCGCGACCCGGTGGAAGTCACCGTGGAAGGCGGCGACACCCATGCCGCCATCGAGCAACGCTTCTTCGAAGTGGATGCGGAAAAGAAGACTCCGCTGCTGGCCGCGCTGCTGCTGGAATACCGCCCCGAGTCGTGCGCGGTGTTCTGCAACATGCGCCGCGACACCGAGGAAGTGGTCGGCTCGCTGAGCCACTACGGTTTCACCGCGCTGGCGCTGCACGGCGACATGGAGCAGCGCGACCGCGACGAGGTGCTGGTGCGCTTCGCCAACCGCAGTTGCAATGTGCTGGTTGCCAGCGACGTCGCCGCGCGCGGGCTGGACGTGCACGACCTGGCCGCGGTGGTGAACTATGAGTTGCCCACCGACCCGGACGTGTACGTGCACCGCATCGGCCGCACCGGCCGCGCGGGCAAGGCCGGGCTGGCGCTGAGCCTGGTGGCCCCGCGCGAGGTCAACCGCACCGAGCCGATCCAGGCCCGGCAGGGTGGCACGCCCCTGCGCTGGGACAAGGCGACCCCGCTGGCGGGCAAGGCCA
>CBFGOS010000154.1:0-5854 GCA_965650425.1 uncultured Lysobacter sp.
CCTATCAACCCCCCCCCCCTCCCTCCTCCTTCCTTTCCTCCCCTTCCTCCTCCCCCCCCCCCGCGGCGGTGGGCGGTCATGGCATCCACATCGGGTTAACGCGCACGGGCCTAGGGTCAGCGGTGCGCGCCGGACAAGGGGGCGGCGTGCGTACTGCGCGAACGTCCGTTCCATCCTGTCCGGGGACCACACATGAAGCAGCAGAAGCTTGCCGCGGCGCTTGCCGCCGCCGTCGCGTTCACCCTGTCCACCGCCGCACTGGCCGCACAGCCCGATCCCAACCGCGTCTGGGTGAAGTTCAAGCCAGGCGGAGGGGCCGCAGTCGAAGCCGCCCTCCGCGCCGCCGGCGCCCAGACCCATTACCGGTTCGACCAGTTGCGTGCGTTCGCGGCCACCGTGCCGCCCCAAGCCCTGCAGGGCCTGCGCAACAACCCCAACATCGAGTACGTCGAGGCGGACGCGCCGCGCTACCCCTCGGCCCAGACCACGCCGTGGGGCATCAGCCGCGTGCTGGCCCCGGAAACCGTGGCGACCGGCGCCAACGGCACGGGCATCAAGGTCTGTGTGATCGACTCGGGCATCAATGCCGGCCATGAGGAATTCGCCGGCATCAGCATGACCGGCTATCCCAGCGGCTGGAACAACGACAGTTGTGGCCACGGCACGCACGTGGCCGGCACCATTGCCGCCGCCAACGACAGCGTGGGCGTGGTCGGCGTGAGCCCGGCCAAGGTCAGCCTGCACATTGTGAAGGTGTTCGATGGCGCCAGCTGTGGCTGGAGCTACAGCTCCACGCTGGTGGACGCGGCCAACCGTTGCCAGTCGGCCGGCGCGAAAGTCATCAGCATGAGCCTGGGTGGCAGCGTCTCCAGCGCGACCGAGAACACGGCGTTCGCCAACCTCAACAGCAGTGGCATCCTCAGCATCGCTGCCGCAGGCAATGCCGGCAATTCCACGCTCAGCTACCCGGCGTCCTATGCAAGCGTGGTGTCGGTGGCCGCGACCGACAGCGCCAACGCCAAGGCCTCGTTCTCGCAGTACAACAGCGCGGTTGATATCGCCGCGCCCGGCGTGGGCGTGCTGAGCACCTACCCGTTCAAGGATGCCGACCTCACGGTCGGCGGCAGCAGCTACCTGGTGTCTGCGCTCGACGGGACGCGGCAATCGACCGCGGCTGGCGCGCTGGTGAATGGAGGCCTGTGCGACAGTGTCGGCAGTTGGGCCGGCAAAGTCGTGCTGTGCGAACGCGGAGTCATCAGTTTCGCGCAGAAGGTCACCAACGTCACCAGCGGCGGCGGTGCCGCGGCGGCCATCTACAACAACGCGCCGGGCGGATTCTCCGGCACGCTCAACGGCAGTTCCACCATCCCGGCGGTGAGCATGAGCCAGGAGGATGGGCAGTCGCTGGTGGCCGGCGCGCTGGGCCAGAACGCCAGCGTCAGCACCGTGCCGGTGAGCAATGCCAGCGGGTATGCCTACATGGATGGCACTTCGATGGCGACGCCGCATGTCTCCGGCGTGGCGGCGCTGGTGTGGAGCGCCAATCCGGCGGCCACCAACGCCGCCGTGCGCTCGGCGCTGGAATCGACGGCGCTCGACCTGGGGGCCGCCGGGCGCGACAACAACTTCGGCTACGGGCTGGTGCAAGCCTTCGACGCCACCGAAGCGCTGCTCGGCGGTGGTGGCGGTGGCGGGACCCCGCCGGCGAACCTGACGGCGAGCAAGGGCGCGGTGGCCAAGAGCAAGTCGACTATTACCCTGGGCTGGACGGGCGGCGCCACGCGCGTCGACGTGCGTCGCAACGGGGGCGTCGTGGCCGGCAACCTCAACAACGCCGGTACGTATGCCGAATCGGTGCGCGCGCGCGGTTCCTACACCTATCAGGTCTGCAATGCCGGCACCTCCGAGTGCAGCGGGTCGGTTACCGTCAGCTTCTGAACGGATCCCCGCGTGTAAAGGCAAGGGCCCGCCTGGCGGGCCCTTGTCGTTTCCGGCCCCAGCGTGCGCGCCTGCGGTGCGGGGTAGGGGGGCATCCGGCCCGGGCCGTTGGAATGCGTGTCCACGTTCCCAACCGGAAACCCGCAATGAAGCAGCAACCGCTTGTCCTGGCGCTCGGCGCCGCGCTCCTCCTCTCGTTCGCCTCCACCGCCAGTGGCGAACAGCCCGACGCGAACCGGGTGCTGGTCAAGTTCCGGCCCGGCGCGGCCGCGCAGGCCGAGGCGGCGCTCAAGGGGGCGGGTGGCAAGGTGCACCGTCGCCTGGACAAGCACCGCGTCATCGCCGTGACCGTGCCGACGCAGGCCCTGCAGGGGCTGCGCAACAACCCGAACATCGAGTACATCGAGCGCGACGCACCGCGTTACGCATACGCGCAGACCGCGCCGTACGGCATCGCCAAGGTGCAGGCGCCGGAGACCGTGGCGGTTGGCGCCGACGGCACCGGCATCAAGGTGTGCGTTATCGACTCCGGCATCAATGCCAACCACGAGGACTTCGCCGGCGTTGCGCTGTCCGGTTATCCCACCGGCTGGAACAGCGATACCTGCGGGCACGGCACGCACGTCGCGGGCACCATCGCCGCGGCCAACAACGACCGCGGCGTGGTGGGCGTCAGCCCGGGCAAGGTGTCGCTGCACATCGTCAAGTACTTCGACGGCCCCACCTGCAAGCGCTTCAGCTACGTCTCCAACCTGATCGCCGCCGCGGACGAATGCCAGCGCGCCGGTGCGAAGGTCATCAACATGAGCCTGGGCGGCGCTCTGCCGAGCACGACCGAAAGCAACGCGTTCGCCAACCTGCACAACCAGGGCATCCTGAGCATTGCTGCTGCCGGCAATGACGGCAATACCACGATGAGCTACCCGGCTTCGTACGCATCGGTGGTGTCGGTGGGCGCAACCGACCAGAACAACGCGCACGCGTCGTTCTCGCAGTACAACGCCGAGGTGGAAGTCGCCGCGCCGGGCGTGGGCGTGTACAGCACGTACCCGACGCGCGAGGCGCAGTTGCTGGTCAACGGCACGGCGTACGCCGCCAACGCGATCACCGGCACCGCGCAGGGCAGCGCCAGCGCCGCGCTGGTCGATGGCGGTCGCTGCACCGCCGCTGGCAGCTGGGCAGGCAAGGTGGTGCTGTGCGAGCGCGGCGACATCAGCTTCGCCGACAAGGTGGCCAACGTCACCGCCGGTGGCGGCAGTGCCGCGATGATCTACAACAACATCGACGGCGTCCTCGCCGCAACCTTGGGCGACGGCGTGACGTCCAGCATCCCGGCGGTCACGCTGCTCCAGGCCGACGGACTCGCGCTGCGCGCCAGCGCCCTGGGCCAGACGGCCAACGTGACCACCGTGCCGCAGACCAACGTCAGCGAGTACACGTACATGGACGGCACGTCGATGGCGACCCCGCACGTGGCCGGCGTGGCCGCACTGGTGTGGAGCGCCAAGCCGAGCGCGACCAGCCAGCAGGTGCGCGATGCGCTGACCTCGACCGCGCTCGACCTGGGCACGCCGGGCCGTGACGTCCAGTTCGGCTATGGCCTGGTGCAGGCCTTCGACGCTACCGAAAAGTTGCTCGGCGGCGGTGGCGGCACCACGCCGGCTGCACCGGCGGGCCTGACCGGCACCAACAACGGCACGGTCAAGGGTCAATTGCAGGTCGGCCTGGCGTGGAGCGGCGGCGCGGCGACGATCGACGTCTACCGCAACAACGCCAAGGTCGCCTCGGGCCTAAACAACAGCGGGCGCTACACGGATGCGGTCAAGATCAAGGGTCGCGGCACGCTGACCTACAAGGTGTGCAACGCCGGCACCGGCACCTGCTCGGGCAATGCCTCGGTCAGCTACTGAGACGTTGCTTCCTCGGCATGACGAAGGGCCCGCTTGCGGGCCCTTCGCGTTTTTGCGCCCGTAGCACGCCGTGCCCTTCGCCAGGGCGGCCCGCTCAGTCGGCCCGCACTCGCCACGCCTCCGACAGCGAGATCGCGCCGGTGCGCGCCAGTGCCACCGCCGCCTGCGTGATCGGCACCATGCCTTCTTCGATCGCGGTGCGCTGGATCAGGTCCGCCTGCGCGCCGGGCACCACCAAGGCCTGCAACGGCGGGGTCATCACCATCAGTTCGTACACGGCGCGGCGCTTGTGCACGCCCAGTCCGTCACATTGCGGGCAGCCACGGCCCACGTAGAACACCTCGTCGGCGCCGACGTCCAGGGCATCGCGTACGTGCGGGCTGATCGCTTCCACGTCGCGGCAATGCGGGCAGGTCAGGCGCACCAGGCGCTGTGACATCACCGCCAGCAGCGAAGCCCGCAGCAGATAGGCCTCCACGCCCAGGTCCAGCAGCCGGGTGACGGTGGTCGCGGCCGTGTTGGTGTGCAGCGTGCTCAGCATCAGGTGCCCGGTGAGCGCACTTTCCACCGCGATGTCGGCCGTCTCCTGGTCGCGGATCTCGCCCACCATGATCACGTCCGGATCGTGGCGCAGGAAGTTGCGCATCGCCGACGCGAACGTGAAGCCGGCGGCGCGGTTGACCTGCATCTGCTGCACGTCCTCGACGTGGAACTCGACCGGGTCCTCGATGGTGAGGATGTTGATGCGTTGCCGGCGCAGCTCCAGCAGCATCGCGTACAGCGTGGTGGACTTGCCGCAGCCGGTGGGGCCGGTGGTCAGGAACATGCCGTGGCTGCGCGACATTACGTCGTCCAAGCGCTCGCGGTCCTGCGCACTCAGGCCGAGTTGGTCCAGGCTCCACAGGCCCTCGTTGGCATCCAGCAGGCGCACGACCACGCTCTCCCCGTGCACCGCCGGCAGCACCGAGATGCGCATGTCGATCTTGCGACCGTCGTCCATCACGTGGCTGGTGCGGCCGTCCTGCGGGCGGCGGTGCTCGGCCAGGTTCATCGCGCCCAGCACCTTGATGCGGCTGACCACCGCGGGATGCAGCGCGCGCATCAGGCGGCGCACGGGAACCATCTCGTCATCGATGCGATAGAGCACGTCGGTGCCGTTGGCGCCCGGCCGCAGGTGGATGTCCGACGCGCGCCGCCGCACCGCCTCGGTGATCATCGTCTTCACCATGCGCACCACGGGGGCCTCGCGGGCCAGGCGTTGCGCCTCCTGCTCGCTCTCGATGGCGGTCGAGGTGGGATCCAGGCCCAGTTGCTGGACCATGTCGCGGTCCTCCACCTGGTCGTACAGCCGGGCGATGGCCTCGCGGATGTCGCGCGGGCTGGCCACCAGCACGATGGTCCGCTCGGGGCTGATGAAATCCAGCGTTGCCAGTGCGTTGGCGGCGCCCGGGTCCTCCATCGCCACCGCCACCATGCCCTGGTGAGTGCGCAAGGGGATTGCCCGCAGTTGCCGGGCCATGGTCGGGCTGAGCAGCCGCACCGCGTCCGGCGACGGCTCCAGCCCGGCCAGCCGGACCAGCGGGATGCCGAACCGGCTGGCCGCGCGGTAGCTGCTCTCGCTGCAGTCGTCGCCCAGCGCCAGCCAGTCCTCAAACGACGTGCCGGCCACGTGGTTGAGCGGCGAGAACGCGGAGTGGTGGTAGTGGGCCAGGTAGCGGTCGAGGGCGGCCGGGGTATCGATCAGCAGCGGTCCATCACCACGCGCGGCGTCGTCAGCCATGGGGAGCTCCCAGGAGGGTTTCTCCCAGTGTGCACCGGACCGGCGCGCGCGTCTTGACGGGCGTCAAGCCTAGCGGCGCGGCGTGGCCACGGCGGCGGTGGCCATGTCGGCCAAGGGTGCGATAATCCAAGCATGAGCGCCTCATCGACCCCGCCCGAATCCCCTGCCAAAACCACCCACTTCGGCTTCCGCGACGTGCCCGTCGCCCAGAAGCAGAAGCTGGTGG